>DATEIH010000119.1:0-9367 GCA_035279165.1 Candidatus Nitrosocosmicus sp.
AAAAGAATCTTATCCTTTTCATAATAAAGTGATATATGACCTGGTGTATGACCTGGTGTATGGATGACCTTGAGACTTCCGATCATATCGCCATCCGACACTTGCTCATCAACACTAATGGGTTCAACTTCAAAACTTCCATATTCCTTAGATAACGCCTCTATGGAAACCCCTAGGTTTTCTAATTTTTTAATACTTTCTTGTGTAGATGGAGGACCCGTGTAAGGTGGATTGTGAGCAAGATATCTTGACTCGATCCAATGGGAGTAAATCCTAGCACTTGATTTTCTCTTTACTTCGTTAGCCGCTTGTGAATGATCAACATGTATATGAGTTAATATTATGCGTTTTACATTCTTGATTTCATATCCTATATTGACCAGATAGTCCTCAAGTATTGGTAATTGTGAAAGAAAACCAGGATCGATTAACGTCAAATTATTATCATCCTCTACAAACAAGTAAGGAAAGACCTTTCCACGCGGATCAGGATGGGTCATACCCTCTATCGAGTATATATTATTAGTAATCTGAGTCATAGCATTTCAAGTGTCACTATGGAAGACTTCTGAACTTATATGTTTTGACCTTAGTAATGCCATCCTATTTTACCACCAAACCCGTACACCATACAGAGCTTAATCCCACCGAACTCCTAACAGATCTTTAAAAAATCTTTAACAAGGCCAAAATCAATAGCAGCATCCAGCTGTTCGAGTAAGAGTCATCTAATGATGAATAATTTATTACTGTTTATTGTTTAGGAGATCAATCACCATATGTCGCACTTTGAGTATCGAAGGAAATAGCTTCGCCGTAATACCTGAAGGCATAATATGTTTTCCTTCTTAATAGCTATGTATGCTAGAACTTAGTTACCTTAAAGCTTAAATTCTAAATTAAGATTGTTTTAATTAGAGAATTTGAACCAATATCTCTCTCGCCCATGAGAAGTTCACCCAAGTCTCTTCTCTTGGGTAATCTGAAAATATATTAAACTAAAAGTCCTTACAGGTAGCCAATACTATAATACAAATTAATAATATAATAAATGAATTACAGATTGTCGAACCCTTGTAATATACAGAACCTATCCCACCGAACGCGGTACATGTTTTAAACTCACGACTTGTAAAAATAAAAAATGTAGGACATCACGTCAGGTATCAATAATGGATTGCGATTTTTCTATAAATAACGGGTAAACGTAACTATAATCTTTTATTATAGTTCTATTAATAGCAAATGTTTTGTCATTGAAAATAATATCATTAATATTTTCTATTGTTGCAATATTCGGTTTTTTTCTGTAACGCTGTTTCCATAGCTAATGCTCAATCAGAGTTACAGACAACCAAATCTAGAAACATGGTTATAGATTTGGACAATGGTTTAGAGACTAATGCAAGGTTGAATCTTCCATCTGTTGGAGACGGCCCCTTTCCAGATATTCTTCTTGTACCTGGTTCTGGACCGGTTGATATGAATGAGACCGCAGGTTATCTTCGCATTGATAATAAAACGGATTCGCTCATTTATCCAGTTGCTAGACCATTTCATGATATTGCCCAATATCTTTCAGAAAGGGGTTTTGCAATATTACAATATGATAAGAGAGGTATAGGTACAAACTTTACGGTTTTAAACAGCAATGTATGGAGAAACATAACTGTTGACGATCTAATACATGATGCTCAGAAGGCATTGAATGTTCTCCTACAACAATCAGAGGTTGACTCTAACAATATAACTTTAGTAGGACATAGCGAAGGTACTACGATTGTGCCAAGAATCGCTATTAACAATTCTGATAAGGTGGATAAGATAGTGTTGATGGGAACTCTTGCCCAAAACTTGCGTGAAATAGGATACGACCAGCTAATGGTTCCTATACTCTACGCTCAGAAAGTTCTAGACCATAATCACAATGGATTGATATCATTACAAGAAGCTTCAGTGAATCCTGTTTTCAGCTCCCTGTATGGAAACCTTACTATTGTTCTTAGTCAAAATATCACATTGGCTAATGGTACAGTCCAACGACTAAATCCCCAATATGATATAAACAACGATACTCTCATAAGTATTAATGACGAACTCAAGCCAAGACAATTAGACAAACTCAAGTCATTGGCAGTCGTAACACCCGGTGAGAAATGCAATGGGTTAACAGGCCCTGTCCTATTTGGCTTAATTCACAATTTTCATTGGCACCTAATCTAGATACCATGGACAAAGTACAATCCAACATCTCTATTTTAATACAACAAGGAACGAATGATTCAGACACACCAGTACAACAAGCCTTTCTTTTGCAACAAAAACTTACAGAACTAAGACATCCGGATCATCTGTTGATTACATATCCGAACCTAGGTCATTTATTTTATCCTTCATCTCCATGGATTACTACTGCTGGAGGACCAATCGAATCAAAGGTTTTAGAAGATCTTTATGAATGGATTTCAAATCCTGCAAGACATTAAATAATATTTATTTATCATTTGGGTGAATAAAACAAGTCAAATTTGTTTCACATACCCCCGAACCAACTACCAATTTGGGTAACGATGTTTGAAAATAAAACACTTAATATCGCGAATTTAAAGCGTAGTCATTATAAACAAAATTCATATTTAAAATCAAACTTATAAGTGCACTAAAGCATCTACTGGTTGGATCGATAAAATACCAATTTTCTTGTCATTCTTATCATTGATATGTCTGATCTTTTCTACCAAATCTTCAATTTCGCTTGATTCAGCAATTGTAACTATAGTTCTCCTCTCAGATGGCAATATTCTATTTTGTCCACCTGATTTTCCTGCTCTTAAAAGTTGCTTTGATTGTCCAAAGCCTTGAGAATTATATAACGTTGCCTCTAATTTTAATTCTTCAAGTGCTAATATTACATCATTTACTTGGCTAGGACTCACATAGATTTCTATTTTCTTTAATCCTGCAAGGATTTTCTTATCCTTATCCTCGGATTTAACAATTTCAAAAGGAAGTAAATTATCCTTCATACCCTTTGATTTCGTTTTTGTTATTTAAATTCTACTGGCTTTCTCTTTTGTTATGCTGTCCATACTTGAAACATAAAAACTATTTTCTCTTTAATTGAGAACTGATGATATTCCAGCTTTAGGCATATCAGTCAATTAAATTATGAATCGTCTTGCTATGTCAAATACACCCATATTGTACGGATAAATTTTATGTTTATTTATTTAAATAATGTGTTGGAATCTATATCATACTTGATAATCAGAACTTAATTCATAGATTCGAATGACTGGTATACATAAGGATCAAAATTAACCCAATTGAACTCTTGACTATTCTTCAAGTGTCATCGGAACAGTTGAGATCCTAGGATTAACAAGCCTCTCATATCTCTTCTTTAATGAACTTGTGTGAGGAAAATAGATCATTTATGTTTCATATACTACCGAACCAGATACCTATTTATAGTAACGAAAAGATATACCGTGGGGGACGAACTTGAGGAAGTTATATTATCAATATTTCCTGAATTCTTTTGACATTATTAGAAATTCTAACCAATATATTCATTATCTAATCATTTGGATCAAAATACTATGTCATTGATTTAACCCTTGGTCTGAATCTCGATTCTAATTATTCCTTCGATGTAAAGAAAAGACTTTTTTTCATCCTGTCCGATCCAAATACATGGTATTATCTGAAATAGACAGTTTATCAATTACTCTATTAACAGACAATTATACTGACCGATTGTTACCCACTATATATCCTTCCATTCGTCCAGCCTTGGTAAAAAAAGAGCAATTTCTTCCTCCACCACCACCGATTGCAGAACATGGTTTTTCTGCATTTATAAGGGCCGTGTGTTATGATAAGGATACTGGCCTTAATAATGAGAATATAGTACTTTTTGATTGTGGAACCAGTGAAAATGGCGTTGTCCATAATGCGGATATTTTGGGTATAGATTTCGACTCTATACAGTCAATAGTACTTAGCCATGGACATTTTGATCACTTTACTGGGCTCTCACACATACTTGGAAGAATAGATAAACCCATGAAAATGATATGCCACCCTGATGCTTTTCTAAAAAGATGGATAGTATTTCCTAATGGAAAGGATAAAGCAAGATTACCCTTCCTCAATATTGATGAACTAGAGCGACAAAAATTAAATATAATCTTCAAGAAAGGTCCTAGTCTTTTATCTAAGGATAATATAGAGGACTACAAAGATACGTTAGATCATAAAACTGACAATCCCTTACCAACTTTACTCATTACTGGTCAAATCCCAAGACATACTACCTACGAAAAGGGATTTCCATTTCAATATAAAGAAGACCCTACTAATGGTAATCTCATTCATGATCCTTTAGTAAATGATGATCAAGCCGTGATTGCAAATATCAAAGATAAAGGTTTGGTAATTATAAGTGGTTGTGCACATGCAGGTATTATTAACACAATTAATTATGCCAAATTGCTTTCGGGTGTAAAAAAGGTATTTGCAGTAGTAGGCGGCTTTCACCTGACAGGCGGGGGAATTTATGAAGATGCAATAGAACCTACTATAAGAGAGTTGAAAGCTATAAATGTAAATTATTTAGTTCCATGTCATTGTACGGGTTGGAAGGCAACTAACAGAATTATTCAGGAACTCCCCGATAAATTTTTACAACCGTCTACTTGTACAACCTTCACATTCGATTCTACTATTAACTAAATAATATATTTTGCAATGCTTATGAAATTCGATATTCCAATTTTTCCATGTTTAATTGACCTGGTTTAGTATAATTAACTTGAATACTCACATAGTTTGCCATAATGGTTGCATAAATGGCTAGTAGATCGTTTAGAAAATTTCTAATTCGTGTCAATACGTGTCTATAATGTGTCACTTGTGATGTCGAATCTTTTGGATTTAGGTATGAACAGTTTTATTTATCTTATTGGATAGGAATTATGATAAACTCATTATCAGTGTTTGAATGATTTCTGAAATTAATTAATCCAATCACCTGATACAAAACTTGTTTTTCCTTGTTGGCATATGTATGGTTCTTGAGAATAATCCTAATTATGGAACAACATTATGTGACTGCATAATTTCAAGACAGAATGTATCTAACGCTAAGGAATCGATCAAAGAGAAAAAAGTATTGCCATCTGATTAATGATAGTTTTGATAAACCAATACAATAAGATGATAGATTAGGGTCAAATTTGTGTCACACACTAACGAACCCGCTGCTAGTTTAAGTTACGAATTAAGATATAATCAAGTAAACTTGCATATTAAATTTATTCTTTTGAATAGACCCAGTTAGTATGTGTCCTATTACTATGGATATTTATCATCATTACTTGGATTACAAGAAATAATAGAACTATCAAGATATCAAAGAGATAAAGTCTATATCCAAAGAGAAAAACAAATGATGATTTCTCTTATTAATGGTCATTCTCTTTTCAAATCCCAAAATTATACACAATACTACGAAAAGCAGTCCTTATGAGATCATTCCAAGTTCATCAGAAGAGTATAAGATAATAACATACTTTTACTCTCTTTATCAAGTAATGAAAATACTTCCGCATGTTATCAGAAATATTAATGAATTTAACATACCCGCTGGAAATTCCCATGGCTATGAAATATTATATTTTGGCGTAAATCTCATACTTATGTTTGAGTATAGGCTTGCTTTTGACATAGAAGTACAGAATTCAGCGAGGGAAATAGAAATTCTAATCCTTGGCAGAAAAGATATTCCCAAATGGAAAGAAAATAAGGATAATTCTAAAATTAAACCATATTATAGCAAGAATGGTCTGAAAATTAATGATGTATTTAAGCCTACTATAAGTGATGCATATGCATTTGTGATAAATAATCGAAAGTCTTCCATTAGTCATGAAGTAAAAACAGTTGAGGTTATTTTAACCCATAATTGGCAACAGGAGATCAAGGAGTATCAATTGAAAGAACATATCAAACCACAACGCTAGAATTTTTTGGATAAACAATTACTGGAATTTATGATATATACAGTCAACTAGACTGCTTAGCAGAACAAAGCCCTATTATACAGAAACTAATCCCATGAAATAGTTGTTAAACCATTTTGGAATTTCAGACGATTTCAACTGAATACGTTAATATATCTAGTTACATACAAGATATCATATGTAACATTATAATAATTTAAGACTTTCTTTAATCTTGACAATTTCATATTACAATTAACTTATTAAATGATTGCTAAAATACATTCAGTTCTTATTTTATCTATATTTTTAAAAAGCTAAACATTGAGTACTGATGATATAAAAAAGAAAGGAAAAACTGAAGATGTAATAATAGTAAAAAGAACACTCGCTCAAGAATTCTTTGACTTTTTAAAAACTTTTGGTGTAATCGGGTTAGCCCTAGCGTTTGTTATAGGTACAGCTGCTTCTGGATTGGTTAACTCATTTGTAAATGATGTTGTAAATCCTCTTATCGGATTGTTTTTACCTGCGGGAAGTTTAGATGCAGTATCTCTTAAAGTACCTAATATATCTGGAGGGACTACAGAGTTTAAGATTGGACATCTTCTATCAAGCATGATAAATTTCCTGATAATTGCTCTAGTGGTGTTTATTGCCTATAAGCAACTATCAAGATTTAAACTGGTGGAGGATAAAACTTTACCAGAGGAGAAGAAATAATCCCGTTTTTAAACACATTTTATTTCTGATCCATGATCCAGTCCGTGTGTATATCTCATGGATATCACCAAAAATCGATATCTGATTTTGAAACAGCGGAACTATGACTACTAGTCATACCTCTAGAAATTTCTGTTTAACAAACTAGACTTTCTTCAAATATATAAAGTCGATATGTAGGGACATGGAATATCATCAGGTTTTCAAACCCATATTTATGCTAATTCTATCTAGATAACCCGGGTGAAAGGCTCATGTGGAGTTCCTCATAATTTGTACCGAATCAGATACCATTTATAGTAACGACGACTAGTCAGACTGTGAAGTACCATTGATTATATCTACTCCTGAGGTTCAGGGCTAACCTTGTTGAAAAGTCTATATTATCATCTGACTTTCATACTCTATTGATCGGTCCTGTATTATAGTAGGGCCCATATGAGTTCCTCCAAAACTATTATGGGCAGTAGAATTATCATCAGAATTTTCTTTAACTTGTTTGTTTATGTTGTTTAATAATTCTTAATAGGATCTAGATAATATCGATAATTGTCAATGATGTATACTAAGCGTGTAATTCTCTTGGTTTTGTCCTTGTTATTTGTTCCACATGTTTATGCTTTGTCTTTTTCATTTTTTGTATCTGTTATATATGCAGAACGGGCGGACTCCAACTATCTTAACAGCAATACTTGTGGTGCTAAGACCACTGACCCACGTACCGCGAAGGTATATCAAACATGCTGCTGGACGGAAACAGAGCGGGGTCCATATCCTAAAATCGGCACAACCGAAGTAAGATATTGCCAGACATGTTCTTCATCACCTAACGGTGGCTACCTTGATTGTAAACCAAAACAATCCCAACTAACAGCCTCGCCAAATATCGGTGAAAAAATAATACAAGATGATGGAGTTGAAAAGCAGAGGGTACAACCATTCCTCGATAGCCAAAATGATACAGATGTTCCCCCAATAGGAAATATCGAACAGGCTCCCGACTCTACAACACAATCAAATCCTAGCGAGAGTACAGGCAGTTCAATTGAAGGAAAGACTGCAGAACAATCGACCACACTTCAAGACAACCAAGATGGTAACCAAGGAGGAGAGTTGTCTTCAATCAAAAATCAAGAGAATGTTCTATTAGATAACGCTGATGCTGAGCATTCAGGGGATGAATAACAAGATGCCTTTTCAGAATGAGTCGAAACAGCCGGCCCGCTTGAATAGTCAGAGAACTGTGAATTATGATAAATTGATTTTCATTGTTTGAACTAAATTTGAAATCCACAACTATCTGATTGTGAAATGCGTTTATTCCATCACATCCCAGTAAAGGTTGTTTTTGGTCAAAAATTAAGGTCAAATTTTCATCAATAAGAAAATAGATTGAGGAACAGATAGTAAATGATACATTAACCAAAGTTGAATCAGAGTTCATATGGCTATCGATAGCCATTGAATCAGAAAACAGACAAGTTCTCTCACTTTGATTGCGTTTACACATTTGCAATCTCTGTTCAAAAATTGTTTTTATACCAAATCTTTGATAAAACCGTAATGTATAATGGATTTTTTACCTCTAAATCCATAGTAGTCATTCTTGCTGGATTAATGTCAATATTAGGAACAGGTATTATTGCTGATATGATACTAAATGAAGCATATGCTCCCATTCCATTGCGATTTGCCCCACCTAGTATAACAGGCGAAAATGTCTACGTTACGTGGTGGACAAACAATACAGCCAATAACAATGATGAAGTCTTGTTTAGAGCATCTACGGATGGTGGTGTTACTTTTGGAGAGAAGATTAATTTAAGCAACTCTAATGATACTAATTCTACAAGAGCAGAAATAGACTCAGATGCTGATGGTGTGGCGGTTACCTGGTGGGAATCAAATCAAACATCTGAGACTCCAGTTATGAGAGTTAGTGATGATAATGGAGAAACATTTGGACCTCTGTTAACACTTGCTGTTAATGGAACTATTGATGTTGCAACAAGAGAATAATATTAAAGTTAGTCGGTATGAACTAGTGGTTGACTAGAGTTGTAAATTAAGGTCAAATTTGTATCAATTACCACCGAACCCCCTATGGTATATGGAACGTAGTCCCTACACAACCAGTTACCCATTTATAGCGACGATATGAGATATTGTAATAGTCGTGTTTACATTATTCGAATATATTTTGTATTTTGATGAGAAAAAAACTGATGTTATTAATTATTTTATTCCCTTGGGTAGTACATTTCAAAACTGCACAGTTGGAATTAAGTTATATCATATAAAAGATGCAATCTTTAAAAGCATATCTACTTGCGTGTAGATACATTTTTAAAAAAGTTGATTCATCGAACTAAGAAATATACTGAATTGCTTTAATTGCGAAAGAAATCTTTTGATAGATTATTACTAAAAAAATGAATCTGAACGGTACAAAAAATATTAACAAACTACTACACTGATTATGGGTTTACGGTAGTCAAAAGTTACGTTGATATAAATATCAATTTATATAGTATGATTTTAGTGCTATGGCAATTCAAATACTCCTATTTGAGTTCCATCTTGTTGTTAAGATGTAATCGGAGACCTCCTAACTGTCGCCACGGCTATTATGTGAGATG
>DATEIH010000120.1:0-7604 GCA_035279165.1 Candidatus Nitrosocosmicus sp.
TTTTTCTTACTATTACTACCTGATGCATTTCCAAAGAAAGACAATATATCTATCTTCTATAGTTATCTTACATAAATTCCTTCTTTAGTGTTCTAGATTATATAACGTCTAGTTCAAATTGATTCGTTAGTGAAGACTCTCGATGGATATGGAGATAATAAAGATGAGATTACACATTGCGCGTTATGCGGTCGAGAAATAAAGCCCAATGAGGCCTGGCCTCATGTAGATGGTGACTCTAATCTGGGAGTAAAAAAAATCGATTATTTTTGCAGTGAAGAGCATAAAGTAGAATTCTTTAGCTCCTAGATTCAGATCGACTATTGCTTTATGAATATTGGGAAAAGATTAGCCATTAATATTACAATACTATTCTTTTTTGGCTCCGAGGGATAACATTTTTTAATCATCCATATCATTAAAATTTTTCTTCATTGCCAATCTCATTTCAACTAATTTCTAATTAAAGTTATTTGTTTACTTTTGGGTAATTCTATGCAAACTTTTCAACTAATTCAATATGGCATTCATGACCCCTGTGATCCTTGTCAATCATTTTAGCTTCCTCCTCGGTAATGGGAAATCTCTCATCATTCAAATGTTTTGAATCCTTCTCCAGTAATACAACCTTACACTGATCACAAATCAATTGCTGTACCATCATGATATTATTGAATTATTATAATTTTTTAAACCTTTGGATGAATTGAATAATTTATTAGGGTTTTTTTGATTTAATACTTTACAAGTACAGACTAGCTGATAATGGTAATAGGCACCGATAATATAGCGATCTAAGCCGGTGAGCCATACTTGAAGATGAGATTAACTTCTCCATTCATTAGTGGGAACTTGCTATAATTATGCATGATTAAGCATATTAGATAGTATGTAACAGTTGCAAATATCTATTGACCACATTTGAATTAATTACTATCAAGATTGGACTAAAAAAAGGAACTAGTGATTTTACCAGAGTGGAAGAGGATGATGTTCTAATCAGGGTTAAAGTTGTGCTTGATTATTATTTAATATTGAAAAGAAAATGCCTTAGAAAAGCCAATGGATTCCGACATGTATGCTAAGAATATCACAGCATATGTTACTAAAAAACTATAACTATTTTACTCACAAAAAGCCCCTATAATTAGAGGTATGGCTAGTATGGATTCAGCAATTCAAATGGGCCTTCATATTGGATCAAACACAATGATTTCTCCTCGCAAACAAAAATATTTGAAACCGATTCATTTACACAGTTTGCTCCATCTCTACATTGATTTACTTGATTATTTAACTGTTCGAGTGATTGATTGTCGCACTTTGCATCGTCTCTACATTGATTATTTTGATAATTATCTTGAACCAAATCTTTGGTTTGATCATTTGTGTCCTCATTCGTTTTAACTTGTGTATCTTTATTAGCTGCAAAAACATAATTGGTATTTATAATCAAAAATATCATTATCATAGAGATTACAAAAATTATCATAATATTCTTCATTATCAATTTTCAATGGATTTTTGAATTTATTTAAAATTCTTAAGATAATGCTGTACAATTATATCAAAATTCTCATTAGAAATATACTTCTACCAAAAAAGTTAAACATAATTGTCGATTAGATTCCAATTAGCGCTTAGTATATACGATTTCGAATAATCATCTTAGTTTTGCCTTAATTGATATTTAATTGATATTTATTCGGGAAGCTATGTGAAAAGCTTAGCTTTTTAAATTAAAATCAAATCTCGATAGATTTTATTTAATTAACTTGAATATGCGCTGAAAATACGAATAAGATCATAAGCATTCCGAAGATACTTTTGACCTATTGGTTGTTTCGAGATTAAAGTTATTGACCTTTCATATGAGCCCTTAAGCAACTCTACAACTACTAATGCATTTTAGTTCCAATTTAGCTGTATCAATTTCTTACATAAATAAATTAAATTAACTGTCTTTTACTATAATCAGTACAATGCAAGGAAGAGATCCTATCAAAAATGCCCCCAGCTAAGAAGGTCTGTATAGTATGTGATAAGAACATCGAAGTAACCAGAGGTCAGGAAATAAAAAGATGTTATTACTGTAATAACGCAATTTGTAATAAACACTATAGTTTTTGCAGATTGTGTACAAAAATAATTTGCGATAATGAACTTAGGAAATGTGATTATTGTCCTTATGATCAATGTAAAAACTGTACCATTAAATATAAAAACAATAATTCAAATTCTATTTCATTATGTTGTTTAGAATGCTCAATAGAAGAAAAAAATAAGGGTTGAATCGATTAATCTTCTTTTGGTACAAATGCGACTATCGAGCCACCTACCTCCTTATCATCATCTTCAGTTGGATACAAATTGACTTTTTCAGTGGGTACAAATAGCATTCCATTCCCAATGGATGCTCCAACTGGTGAGATTGAACCTCGAACATCATATTCCCAAAGTTTTTCCCCTGTGTTTTTGTCTAGTGCCGTCATGATTCCTGTCCTATAGTTTTCCCCAAACTTGATATAACCTGTGTACAAAACTCCATTTGAAACCAGAGGTGAAACTCTAGGTGGATAATCAGTGTCAATCTTCCATTTAACAACACCTGATTTTTTATCTAGTGCATATATAGTACCATTTACTAATCCTTGCTCAATCGAGTTCTCAGGATCCTCTTTGTGTCCGCTTAATCCATCAGTAAAAAAATTTAATCCTCTATTAGTTGCGGTTATATACAGTGTGTCCTCGTCTACTGCATGATAATTGTATACACCATATGACCAAATCATTCCGCTCCCAGATGGCGATGGAAGGCTATCAGTGTTAACTTGTTTACCTAATGTTGTCCACCATATTTCTTTCCCAGTTAATGCATCCATTGCAATTACATTGCCCATTTTGTCATGTCCTATGACTATTTTTTTTGATGAGCCGTTATCAAATTTTATACTACTTATACTGCTTCCCCAGGATGTATCCCAATCATGAGTGTCTGGAACTTTTACTTTTAAAACTGTGCCGTGAGCTATAAAAGGTGTTGCCCAGATAATTTTACCCTGATTGATATCTACTGCTACCATGTGATTAGAATAAAGGTTCGGTGATTGCCTTGTTGATGCATTGAAATTAGGGGATGCACTACCTAAAGGGATATACGCTATTCCTGTATTGGCATCAATTGATCCACCTGACCAAGCTGTTGCACCGCCGTTGGGTGGATTTTTACCGTTCTCAACCCATGCTCCAGTCGTCGTGCCAATATTCCATATGATGCTCCCGTCTGTCTTATTTAGAGCTGTTATGTTACCCTTTACAAATCCCTTTCCAGGGGGTAGCCCACTTCCCCCAGATCCTGCTATAACATAGTCTTTCCAAATCAGGGGAGGTGAATTTATGGCATATCCTAAACCGGTATCACCTAATTTCGGAGACTCCCATAAAATCTTTCCATTCTTAGGGTCCACTGAAATAATTTTACCTTTAGTTCCCAGGGTGGCATAAATTATTCCATCTGAAAGATAAAGACCCATAGTAGGGCCTCCTTCTAATTCAAGCTTCCATTTAGTGTTGCCAGTCATAGTATCAAAAGAAATGATGTTTCCAACATAGTCCTGGAAATAGCCGCTGCCGTTTACTATTATAGGTGGGTCTTGTATTTCATAAGTGTTGTTCAATCGCCACTTAACTTTTAGATCTCCAACGTTAGATTTATCGATCTGAGTTTGATTACTATTTCTTGACCCGTAAATATCGTGATTGACAAATACCCAGTTATCTTTATTTTTCTCTTCCATCCCTGTTTCAAAATGGCTTTTCAGATCCACTGTCTCTTGATTATTCATAGGATATGAAATCTCTGACACGTTTGTTAAAGTTCTATCAATGGCTTCTATGCTACTTCCTAGAACATCCGTAATAAGGCTCGAAGTTTGAAAAACAGCCAGAAATGAAACTGTAACAATACTATATAGTGAAATAGTCTTTAAAAAAAATGAAATAGACATTATTACTATTTGAATTACTCCAAACTAAAACCTTTTTATGAAGTATGTTAGTCAGGATTGTATTTAATACGTTTTTTGGGTATGACGCGACAAAAGGGGCCATCAAAGGATCCAATGTGGACTCAAACATTGGATAATTTCAGTATCTTGTTTGATGTTCAAAATCTTCTAACTGTAGAACCGATCAAAAAATTTGATTTACTAACAGCATTTGATTAATGTATGATCAAATAGAATGATTATGGACTAATGTTTAGCTTCGATTCCATATATAGCAGACGTCTGTTTTTTGATGCAGGATATCTTTCGTGCATCAATCTTACCAGAAATATCGATCATCCATTGGCTCCTTTTTATACCCGATGTATAGTCTATATTGCACTTCCTTTTCTATGACATTCTGGCGTTAGCATGGTTGGCAAGATAGGAGAGAAAAAGCGTTGTACGTCCAAAGTATGATAGGACCCAAGGGAGCTGAGGTAAAAAGACTACATGAATTCTCCGAGCCATTATTATACGGTCACAAGGCCGTCTTTAGGGCTGACAGATTTATCAAACTTACATGCGGAATGCACAGCTACTTTACTTAATGGTACTATGATCTAAAGGAACCATTTTTTGGTTTTTTACCATGAATCCTCAATAAATTTATGAATCAGGTGAATGAATATTCAATTCTGGATTTAATATGGTATGTATATTATTACTTCAGGCGGAACGGAGTAAACATATTCCGTCTCCATCTAAAAAGTGGACCGGGTGGGATTTGAACCCACGACCACCTACGTATCCTCTGCTACTTGCATGCAAGGCAGGTATTCTACCAGACTAAACTACCGGCCCATTTAGCCTGTTTTACTCAAACATATTTTCTCGTACTATTTTATTGTTTTTAAAAATGTCTAAAACCATAATTATAAATGCATCGTACGGATAACTTTGTTTTATCAACCAAATTGTCTTGTTCGTGCAATACATGTATGTATTTAAGTAGTTTATGAATATATAATAATCATAGTCAATTTGCCAGCCTATTATTTTACATATTGATAAAAGCAAGACACTAGCGACACCGATTTTGAATGAATTACTCTTATATATAGCTATGTATATAAATGTTTCGCTTATAAAGCACTAATTCATACCTCCTTCTAGTAATCGGAAAAATACATTGCAAAATTTTTTAAATCTCTGGGTTTGACCTTAGATGTCTATAGCCCTTGCAATTTATGGATATTTTCAAAAAAATATGCATAACGACCAATAATTTATATCTTTTCGATCTAATATTCCTAAAAATCGTAATAAATTCTATATTATTAACTAGTTTATGACATTCTAAGAGCCATTAACTAACAAGAAGGTGATCTAATTCTTAATCATCCTTAATCATATCATATAATTGAAACCCATCATACCATATCAAAAATATATCTTAGTGTTGATTTTGACCTAAAAGATGATTCAGGAAGACAAATGTATTATATAGTTTATTTTCTTAATTTATTCATGACCAAGCAATATGCCAGTCAAGATGTCCTCTGTGAGACTGATTGGGTAAATGATAATCTCACAAATGACAAAATAAAAATTTTAGAAGTAGATTATGACGTAGAAAATGCCTACAAGGAGGGCCATTTGCCAAATTCTTACATGGTATGGTGGAGAAGGGATATCAACGATTCATCAACCCGAGATATTATTAATAAACACCAATTCGAGGAATTAATGTCTCGTCTAGGTGTAAAACCTGATGATGAATTGATCCTATATGGAGATTTCAACAACTGGTTTGCTGCATTTGCTTTTTGGGTCTTTAAATATTTTGGTCACAAAAAAATTAGATTAATGAATGGTGGTAGGAAAAAATGGGAAAAAGAAAATAGGTCTTATACTAAGGATGAACCCACTCCGAATCCTACCAATTATGTAGCATCTGCTCCCGATGAAGGCGTACGTGCTTATCTTGAGGATGTCAAACGTTCTTTTAGGAAACAAGAAGTTGGCTTAGTCGACGTCAGGTCGGCAAAAGAGTTCAGCGGAGAGATTACCGCACCACCAGAATATCCCATGGAGCATGCACAGAGAGGTGGACATATCCCAGGGGCTAAAAATATACCTTGGCTTCAGGCGATTAACGATGACGGAACATTTAAGACCCCAGAAGAGTTGGAGTCGTTATACGAAAAACAAGGTATTACTCCTGATAAACATATTATTTGTTACTGCAGGATTGGTGAACGTTCATCTCATACCTGGTTTGTATTGAAGTATTTGTTAGGATATCCTTCTGTCAAAAACTATGACGGCTCATGGACGGAATGGGGAAATATGATCGGAAATCCAATTGAAAAATGAATAAGGAGATAAATATTTGATGTCTGGTAAAACCACCAATTCGACACCTGAACCTCTATTGAAAAAGAAAGGGAAATTCTATTTTATTTTCGAAGATTCTCAATTTCTAATATTGGTAGACAAGACCAAACGTGGACTTGAGGTTAAAGATACAATAACCGATGAAAATAGTAAAATGGTATATGAAAGAGGTATAATTTATGATATGGAAGGGACCGGCCACAAGGTTGTAAAACGCTGGTTTTATCCTAAATTACAATATAATCTGGAGTTCGTTACTGTCGCTGCAGAAAGGATGGAAAAAAAATATAATGAAATACGAGAGATGACGTGTCCAGACGATCTTTAGATCAGTTCTTCTAAGTATACATAAGTTTTAATAACCTCAATAAAAAGTATTTATATTCAATGTCCCTCTTGCTATCAGACAAAGTTTGGGTAATGCTTTCTGAAGTTGCAAAACGAGGTATTTATCCAACTCATAGTGCAAAGCTAGGAATATACAGATTGCCCGTAGACATCATAGGACAGTCAGAGGTTAATGGGATTATTAGCGAACTTAAAACTCAAGGATATGTTCTCGATACCTATGCTGACAGAATTTTTGTCACCTTTAAATGGATTGAAAAAGGTTTTGATATCTACACAAATACGGAACAATCTGCCGAACTAAACGTAACAGTTGAAATAGTAATAGGAGAAGTGTTGGACATTATATATCAGATAAAACCTTTAGAGACCTTTGGTGACTTTTATTGGATCCGAAATTATAGACAAAAAGCTGATCACAATGCCAAAATAATTATAGACAATATAATCCGAAATACCAAGATAGGACAAAAACTAATTACTTATTACCAGAAAATTCAGAAATTGAGCCACGACGATTCAATAAAGAAATTAGAATCAATCACTCCATTAGCAAACGCACAAAAGAATCTTAGGGAAGAAAAAAAACCCCTAGTAAATCAACCTACAACGATTACAGCTGGAAAACCCTCCGGCGAGAGTTTAACTCAAGATCAAGCGGTTGCTATTCCATCTCCTGTGCCCGCATCTAAGACTGCAAAACTTTCAGAGAACACTACAATTCAACTTACAGGAACTGGAACAGACCATCAGGCAGCAGATGGTCCCATAGATACTGGCTTTAAATCAAAAAGACAATCTGTAGGAAAGTATCAAGGAATCCAGGTATGGGGACCATATGATGCACCAGGACAACTTGGGATTTGGGGT
>DATEIH010000121.1:0-6427 GCA_035279165.1 Candidatus Nitrosocosmicus sp.
ATACCAAGTCAATTAGCTCATTCAATTTGCTTATTCTTGTATAAGATGCTAAAGATTTATTCCAAGGCTGATCAAAAATTATTATCTGTTTAGGAGTAACAACTTCCTTCGCATTGATCGGAGAATCATCGACCAATAGAAAGAAAGGAAAATGGCTCTTTGACACATCATCAAAAATGAATACAATATCATTAAAAGGTATATTATTTAGGTCTAGCCAATGAGCCACAAATGGCATTGTAACACGCTCTCTCTTTGTAATAATGGAAATTCGAAAGCCCTTGTCTTGTAATTGAATTATTACATCTGAAATGTCGTTACTAGTTGGAGGTATGTCCTGCCATCGTTTTTGCCAGACCATTATGAATAAATCCGTTATCTGTTGTTTACTTATTGATAATATGTTATGTATATGCCAATCAGATATATCCCGCTTTTTTATTTTGGTATTATAAGTTGTATTATATTCTTCTAACCAGATTTGCATTACATCAGCTAAAACAGAATCGAGATCTAGTGCGATAGTTATTTCGGATACCATTGAGGACTAATATTGATCAGGTTGCATACATAAATATCTATTTTATCCTATAATAATGACGACTTTATAGTCAATTTCATGTAAAGATAATAAAATACATTTAATGATCCCTATCATCAACTGTATGATATTTTTCGATTTGAATTGTAGTATGATAAATTTCAAACTTCTTTTCTAAGAGTGAATTTATTTCTCGGAGTATCTCTTGTGATTTGGTTGAATCAAAAATAACTATATGTGCAGACAATGCTATATTTCCGGAAGTTATACTCCATATGTGGAGATCAAACACCCCTGTCACACCTCTTATCTGCAGAATTGAATCCTTTATGTCCTTATACAACAAACTTGACGGAGAACTTTCCATTAAAATTGATATTGATCTTTGCAACAAATACCAAACCCGAGGTATAATGAACAGAGCGAGACCGAAGCTAATTATAGAATCTATCAGATAATAATTAGTATAATATATGAGAACAGCTCCAATGATGATTGCAATAGATCCAAGAAGATCACTAAATAGTTCTAGCTTTGCACCTTGAATATGAAGAGCATCGGTCTTTCCTAAATTGTTATATTCCTGTGTAGATTCAGAAAATGTATGTTCCGCATGTTTATGTGTTCCTTTTAAAAGCCTGAGCCCAACAAGATTTACAATTAATCCTATTATGGCAACGATCAGCATGAAGGAGCTTTCTATGTCGCGAGGTTCAAAAATCCGTCTGTAGGCTTCGAATATGATAAAGATTGATATCAACAACAGAATGACACAATTGGCAAGAGAGGACAGAATTTCAGATCTATAGAATCCGTAGGTATGTAAAGGAGTTGGAGGCTTTTTACTAAATATGGAAGCTACAAGAACAAGTGAAATTCCGAAGACATCTGCAAACATGTGCAGAGCATCTGCAATTAAAGCCAGACTTCCGGTAATATATCCAGCCACGATTTCTATCGCTAGATAGATAGTTAATATAACTACAACTATTTTTAACCTCCTAGTTTCTATTGATGTTTCGGTTCTCGTTATGATTTCATTTATCATAATATGATATTTGTTAAAAAGTGTATGGAGAGGGAACACAGATTTCGATAATGCAGGACATATAGATGATTGTGGGATGACAGGATTAATTAGTCCTTCAATGGACTGAATCTATAATGCAAAAAGATTTCCATCTTGCCAAAATTTTCATCACAAAACCAATTTAGTAGAAAAACAAAAAATGCAATAGTATTTAAGTATAACTTTATATATTTTATAAATATGTCATTCAATCTTAACGATAGTCCAACACATTTCATAGTTCTTAATGCAATTTATAAGAATTTTAATACATTAGATAAAATCATAAAATTTACAAAACTTACAAAGTCAGAAGTTGAGACAATTCTTAAGGAATTAGAAAGTCAACGACTTGTCGTTAAATTTGAAAAGAAAATATTTTTCTTTGGGAAGAAAATGCAGTATAAATTAACAGACACAGGATTAAAAATATTGACTTCAAAACAAGAGGAACTAGAGAATAAGTTGAGACAGGTTCAACAATGGTATTCACAAGGTGACAAAGCCCAACTCCAAACATTTATGGGAAATAACAGATCATGGATGCCATTTTTGATTTTTTCGGGTATTATGGATATGGTGTTTTTCATGTCGTTAATGTCGTTTATGGGTATGGCCCTTAATCCAATGGAGAGTTCAATGGCTGGAGACACAGGAGATACGGGTGGCACGGGGTCGGAGTCTGATTCGGGAGCCGGCACAGAAACAGGAGCAACAGAAAATGTAGACATGCAGGGCGGAGACACAGGTGGAGGAGGATTTGATTTTGATGGTGGAGGTTTTGACAGCTTTTAATAAAACTTAATTTTTTTGATATTTTACACTACATTTTCTGAATGTGGACTATACTAATTCAATATTTATCCCGTCAACATAAATAAATCAATTCAATAAAAATATATTTAATTTTATAATATGAAGTGATAATCGCAGTATGACATGGAAGGAGATATTAAAGATTTTTTTTATCGCGTTAATTGCCGGAAATATAATGGGCATAGTATTGATTCAAATATTTGAGACTCTTACCATTACTAGTTTAATAATTCTTGAAATATCACTGATAATAACCATAGTTTTACTATTCATCGCAAGTAAGTTATGGAATAAAAGACTAACCAAAAAAACAAACCGCGAAAGAGAAAACAATCCAGAATAATACTAAAAAATATTCAGAGACATTAGACCCGACATCTGAATTTTGTTTCATCTTACTTTTCGAGTTAGTTTTTCTCCCAATCTAGTATCATACTTTCATGGCCGAGATCAACTTGGATTTTATAAAATCTGCAAAAGCATCATTGATTTACATCCATTTAATTCACTGTTGAGGTATTATAAAATAAAAGGTAGCACCGCCATTGAGACCATTGCTTGCCCAGATCTTGCCATTATGAGAATTAATAATACTCTTTGATATAAACAAACCAAGACCAGTGCCTTCAAAAGACTTTGAAGTAAATTTAGTAAACAATCTTGGAAGTATATCAGGATCGATACCTTGTCCAGTATCCGAAATACTAACGATCACATTTTCAATATTTTTTACCGGATCTCTCTCAATTTTTACTTCGATGTTAATCGATCCTTTTTCAGTAAACTTTACAGAATTTCCTAGAAGGTTAAAAATAACCTGTGTGATTCGATTTTTGTCTGCAAATACAAAGATGTCTTGGGGTTCATATATTATATCCAAATTTTCTAGTTGCTCTGGGTTACTGCTTAACAACTGGGTTTTTATATCACTGATCGAAGACAAAATAATGTCCCTGATATTAAAGCGTTCTTTGTTAAGCTTCAGGGACTGACTTTCGATCTTAGTAATATCCAAAATATCTGATGCCAATCTCTTTAAGCGTTTGGCGTTTCTAATAATAGAACTCACTTGTTCTTTGTCAACTTTGACTTCTTCTTTTCCATCTTCAAATTGTTTTTCAAGAAATATCGCATCTCCAAGAATAGGCATAATGGGAGTTCTCAATTCATGAGCAGCAATATTTATGAATTCTTTTTGCATCTTATCATGAATGCTCAGTTTTTCATTAGCCGATTCGAGTAACTTATTATATTTTATCAATGAATTATTTGCATCTTTTAGTTCTATGGTTCTCGAATTTACTGCGGACTCTAGCCGTTTATTCCAGGAAAGGATCAAAAAGGCAATGCCCAAGGCTACCGCACCAATTATTAGGATCATTAAAGTACTAAAATTTTTCTGATTATTTATCAAAAATCCCACCTCAGCTGCTAATTGATGAGGAGAGCTCACAAACAAGGTCCACAAATACTTTCCACCTATATAGACGGGTTGATATGTAATTGTAGTCTTGTTGCCCCCATCCAATATTAGATCTTCAGCTCCAGCAGACCCTTGAAGAGATCTAGCCAGTAGAGAATTATAAGGTCCTCTAATTTCCTCAGGTACTAGGGATTGAAATTCTTCTCCAAGATAATATTTTCCAATGAGCGAAGGATTACTACCATAAATAATAATACCATTCTTGTCCATCAACCCAACATTGCCTGCTACTTGAGGAGCTAATTCGCTTTGTAAAAAACGACCTAATTCATGAATTTTGATGGATGCAACGATAACCCCTTTAAACACAGGTTCTCCGTCGGATTGTTCCATAACAGGAAATGAAATATAAAGTCGCGGAATTTTGTCTATAGATTCTATTGCACTACTATAATAACTAGCATGAGTCTCTTTAGGAATAACAAAATATTCTCGATTACTTAAATCAATATTACCATATGAATCAATTATACTAGAGTTAACGTTGCTTATTGAGACAATTCGACCATCTTCATTTATCCAATAATATCCCTCAGTCAACGACTTTGTCGAGTTCTGAACTTCATCCATAATTAGTTTAGTTCCATCTATATTGCTGTAATTTACAATTTTAGACAAGATCTCGAGGTTAGTGGATACTGGATCTATGATATGCAATAGAGTTTTAGAAAGCCCATCTGTTTCAATTATGGCATTTGATCTTATATCACTGGAAGCAATCTCACCAATTTGATCGGCTGTTAGGCCAGAATAATGATATGATAATATAGACAAAGAAATACCTACGCCAATTACAAGAATCAGCAAGAAAATATTATTTCTAGATGATACTATGCTTATCATTTACAAGCTGCTTAACATTTTTAATATGAGTTCCATCTAAATTGCTAACATAGATTTAATCTTAAAAATTAAATCATTCATATCGATTGGTTTAATAATGAAATCTTTAACATCAATTGAAGGAAGAACTTTTGTAAATTCATCTCTGTTTATTTCAAACGCAGTAATGAAGGCAATTTTGGTATCAGGGCGCATTTCCTTGATATTTCTATACAACTCAAAACCATTCATCCTAGGCATTCGAATATCAGTGATGATTACGTCGTAGTAGCCTAATTCGTGATTTTTAAAAGAGCTTAATGCATCATGGCCACTCGAAAATACTTCCACCTGAAATTCATTTGTTATTTCCAAATCTCTCTTAATAACTCTAAGAATATCTTTTTCATCATCCACTACCATAATTCTAGCCATCTTATTCTTGTAAGGATTGTTAATTTCAACTTCGGACGTCATGGATATTATTTTTACACTAATAATTGATTAAAGGAAATATATTAATTAGCATTTCTAAAGAATTTGTAATTTCTTTATATAATATAATAAGCTTAAGATATTCAATAGTTTAATTTTAACAGTATAAAGTTCGTTCATGAAAAAACAAGGTTAGTTATAGTTGGTAAGTAATTAACAAGACGACATACTTTACCCAAAGTATTTTTGTTTCAAAACTAGGTATTCTCAAGATGGGATATGGGAAAAGGAGACTTTGGAAGAATTACTAAATAGGCCTAAAGATCATAACGATAAAGACAGTATCAACTGAATATAGATATTAATCGTAATGTTTGATCCACGAAGAGATTATACATATTTTTAATATCCTTAAACCGAATTTTCGAGTTTTAGGGTAAATACTTGAATAAAAGATTAATTTAACAATACGTCAAAATAATTTAAAACGCATGTCATTCATAATAAGAGAAATTGAAGAGAATGATTTTGATAATGGGTTTTTTGAAACACTCTCAAACTTATCCACGGTAGGGGGCATAAAAACTAATGAAGTGTTAAAAAAAGAAATCATAAAAGAAATCATAACAAATAATGATTATATAATAATTATATCAGAGGATACAGAGAGTCGAGAGGTCATCGGTACAGCCACATTATTCATAGAACAAAAGTTCATTCATAATGGAGGTAAGGTCGGCCATATAGAAGATGTAGCAACTAGAAAAGGGTACGAGGGGAGAGGGATTGGAAAAGAAATTATAAATAAGCTAATTACCATATCGCGAGAACGTGGGTGTTATAAAATAATTCTTGATTGTGATGAAAAAGTATCTAAATTTTATGAGAAAATAGGGTTCAAGAAGAAAGCAATAATGTTGAGATTTGATCTTTAGCGCCAATTTTGGCACAAATAATTTATACCATCAGAAATAGTATTTGACATGGATGAAAATACAGAATTAACTCGAATAAAGAATAGACCGCTAGAAAGAATTTTTAGAAATAATATAGCCAGAGTGATTGATTTTCTTATAATAAATCAGCAGTTTAATTTTACTACAGCAGAAATAAGCAAATCTAGTGAGATACCTTTAAGAACTGTCCAAAGGATCGTCCCTCAATTAGTTCAAAATAAGATTGTAATAGAAAATAAATATAAAGGCAAAATTAAAAATTATGAATTAAACAGAAATTCCAAATTAGTTGAAATATTGAGATT
>DATEIH010000122.1:0-4865 GCA_035279165.1 Candidatus Nitrosocosmicus sp.
ATTTTCTGCTTGGATTAAGTTAGTAAATATCAAGTACGTAGTTTTGTAGTATGATTACTGGATCATTTAGAGATTTATTAGAGATTCACTGTGATATTAAAGATAAACCATTTCTTCATCTTAGACAAGCTTTATACTCGAATCAAATAAGGTAAATAGTATATAAAATAATTATACCCTAGCAAACTTAACTACAGGTTCTTGAACAAATTCGGTTTAAGCTAAGGTATAAGTATTAATACGATGATCTGATTAAAATAGGTTATTGAATCAAGGAACTGATTTCCAAATAAATGAGAGCGAAGAAACAGTATGCTGTGATCTTTGTGGAAATGTTCTTGAGGCTTGCATGTGTGTGTGCCCTTACTGTGGAAAAGGAGATAAATGTGAGTGTTGTCTTCATGATTCAATGACAGGTGGTTAAGCAAACCTTCCAGTATAGGCGGGTTGAAACTATAATAAGAACAAGTGCTAATAATAGTTTAATTAATGGTTATTTCTAGAGAGTCCATTTCTTGGGTTATTGGTGGGCCTCAAGGAAGCGGAGTAGATTCAGCGTCCCACATATTTCTAAAATCTATAGCGATGTCGGGTTTGAATGTATTCGGGAAGAGAGAATACCACTCAAACATAAAAGGAGAACATAGTTACTTTTCTGTCAGATTTTCAAATCAGATTGTAAGGTCTCATGTTGATGATATCGATATTCTGGTAACATTTGATGCTGAAACCATAGTAAGACATTCTCCATTCTTAATAAAAGGCGGGATATTGATTTATGATCCAGATGTTGTTGGAAAGAAAATTGAAGATATACACACTTTGGATAAATCATCGGAAAAAAGAATTTCACATATCTTAAAGAGCAAGAATAAAGAATTTAGTCTTGCCGGCATAATAGATGAGCTCAAAGAGAGAAAAGTTATTCTTGTAGAATTGCCCTATGCTAAATTAATAAACAAGTTTTCAGAGGTGATCCAAGACCATTCCCTAAGTAAATTAGCAAGGATTACCAATGTCATGTCACTTGCAGCTTCATTGGCAGTTTTAGATTTTGATATCCCACTTATGGAGCAAGGGATATTAGACACCTTTGTCAACAAACCAAACATCGCAGAACTAAACGTGAAAGCGGCAAATTTTACATACTCGTATGTTAAGGAGAAATTCACGGCGATCCCAGAAAAATTTTCATTTGTAAAGAAGCATTACGCTGAAGTAAATAATAATTCCATTATTGCACAAGGGAACCAGACTTCACCTCTAGGAAAGATGGTAGCCGGCTGTAGATTTCAGACCTACTATCCGATTACGCCAGCTACCGATGATAGTGAATATCTAGAATCAAACCAGATTCTAGATCAAAATGATAAAAAAAATGGATCAGTGGTAGTAATCCAAACAGAAGATGAAATCGCCGCTATAACCATGGCTATCGGAGCGGCTTTGACTGGTGTACGAGCCTGTACTACTACTTCGGGGCCAGGATTTTCACTTATGGCAGAAGCATTAGGATGGGCGGGAATAAATGAGGTTCCTTTACTGGTTAGTTTATACCAACGGGCAGGACCATCGACTGGACTGCCCACCAGACAGGAACAAGGCGATCTCTTGTTTGCAATTAGTGCAGGACATGGAGAATTTCCTAGGATAGTATATTCCTCTGGTGATATCGAGGAAAGCTTCTACGATACAATCAGAGTATTTAATTACGCAGACATCTTCCAGACACCAGTTATCCACATGCTAGACAAATATCTTTCTAATAGCATCATTACTTGCGATCCTTTTGAATATAAGAACCTGAAAATTGAAAGGGGGAAGATGTTAGAGGGTAATTCATTAGATATTGAACAACAAGGTTTTGCAGATCATTTTAAGAGATTCAATTTGAGTGAAGATCCGATCTCCCTGCGTGTTCCATTAGGAACACAAAATGGAATATTCTGGAATACTGGAGATGAACATGACGAAATGGGTCACATAACAGAAGACCCAGAAACAAGGATCAACATGATGAACAAAAGACTATCCAAATTAGAATTAATTCGGAATAAAATACCTAAAGAGGAACAAATTACGATTGAATTTGAAAATAAATCAAGTGATAACATTAAAAAATTACTGGTAATAATTAGTTGGGGCTCTACCAAAGGAGCAATATTAGATTCCCTAGAAAAAATTACCGAAACAGATGATACAATTCAATTCTTGTACCTTCAAATTAAATTATTAAATCCTTTTCCAGCGAAACTTTTGGAAGATCTTGTAAGTAATAAAATGAAAAAGTTGAATACTAGTAATAACACATCTTCCAACGTTGAGACAATAATAACAATTATTGAGATGAATTATTTATCTCAATTAGACGTTCTAATAAAACAAAATACAAACTTGGACTCGGATTATAACATATTAAAATATAATGGTAGGCCAATGTCACATACTGAGATATATGATTCTTTAATAAACATAATTAATAACCTATCTGAACATAGAGTTGTATTAAAAGATGGAGTATAAATTAGCCGATTTTAAAACATCGGTTCATAATGACTGGTGTGCCGGTTGTGGAGACTTTGGTATACTTAATGCAATCCAAATGTCCCTTTATGAATTAGCAATACCTTCTCATCAAGCTGCAATTTTTTCTGGTATTGGATGCTCTGGTAAAACCCCTCATTTTATTAATACATTTGGAATACATACATTACATGGGAGAGTCTTGCCGTTTGCTCAAGGAGCCAAACTTGCCAATCCAAATTTGAAAATTCTGGCGGTTGGCGGGGATGGAGATGGATTAGGAATAGGCTCTGGACATTTTGTAAATTCAGGAAGAAGAAATATTGATATCACATATATTATCTACAATAACGGAGTTTATGGGTTAACCAAGGGACAAGCTTCCCCCACATTGAAATTAGGGATGAAGACAAAATCTTTGCCTCAGGCCAATGTAAATGATAGTATTAATCCTATAGCATTGGCTTGCATTAGTGGTTTCACTTACGTAGCAAGAGGATACTCATATGATATAAAGCATCTAAAAGAGGTAATTAAAAAGGGGGTTATGCATGGCGGTTTATCCTTCATTGACGTATTGCAACCATGTCCTACATACAATGATATAAACACAAAGGAATGGTACCAAAGTTTTAAACTAGATGAGAATAATCCTTCAATAAGAATTCCCAAGATATACAAATTAGAGGAAGAAGGATACAACGGAATGGTGGATAATGATGAGGAATCATCTGCCAAGATAATTAAAGCGATAGAAAAATCAAAGGAATGGGAGAATAGAATTCCTGTTGGGGTATTTTATGAAAATAAGAATACTCCTACGTATGAGGATAGAATACAAAGCAGAATTGACAATTATAAAAAATATCCGCCAGCACTGCAGACAATAAAAGAGGAAAACGACAATCCAAATATCAATATAGATAGGCTGATCGATGAGCTTAGGGCAAAGTAACTGGTACCGTATTCGAACATATCTTTAAAAATTTCATATTTTGCTATTTTCATGCTCATTTCATGCTCATATTTATTTTCGATTAACATGTCTTTCTTGGCCTAGATGCAACAGTTCATAAAAACTATACGGGAGTAAAAATAGATTGATTTTTTTCAAATTATCATAGGTTAACTATTCTGAAATTTATCACAGTTTAATTCTATTAATGGCAACTGAGTTCATGTCTGGTTATTGGCGCCAATTTTAGGTTATCTTCTCTAATTTGTTGGTTAATAGAGTTTGGTCTATAAAGGTTACCTAATTTTTACTTCGATTAAAAATAGCTTTGAGATGTGAAACATATTAATGCCTTTGTAAGCCGTTAACATTTTCTAATAAATTGGATCACATTTGTAATTCTGTCATCAATGAATATATTTTATGATATTAAACAAGCAAGATGTAATACTGGAATGATTTGATCAATGCAAAATCACTATCTTATCAATATTATTCCAACAACTACTGCCTAGAATGAAAATAAAAAGCTGTCTATATTCTCCATGAGAAAGAAATTTGAAACCGACTTAATATAGGTTATATCAATACCTATTACAATATTCAAGTAGAATTAATACTGAAATTATTCTATAATGGGACTATAGAATATTTTTGAAAATTCTAATTCGGATGTAAAGGTTCTAAGGTTGTTAAATAAATTCTGATTTCTAAAATAAAAAAAGGGATCTAGTCCCACTTACTCCATGCAGCCATCCATCTATAGGTCCAAGTGTTGAGTTTAGCACCCAAGGCCGCTATAGGTACACAAAGCACCGCTCCAGCACCTGCTCCTAACGCAACAGGACTGTTATAGAACTTTCCTACCTGTGGTTCAATTGGAGTCATGTATGGTGGTAACGTGGGTCTAGGATATTTGAATGCCATTTCTAATGGGTCGGCAACAAGCAATAAGTTAATCATATTAAACAGTGGGAGTGACATTCCTACCAATACACCACCGATTAATATTGCCGCGTGTTTGTTTCTTCTTGTTGCCCAGTACGCCAAATCTAATAACATAGCAGACGGTATCCAAACAGGAACCACGACAAAATCGTACGGGTATCCCAATGCAAACCATGCTCCTTTGGCAACCCATGTATAAATCGTCATAATAGTTGCATAATACGTAGCCGTACCAGGGACACCTGTAAACAACATATAGTATATAGCTCCTACCACAAGCATTGTGGATTGAGAAATAGAGAATACGACGAATGATGTCCATGCCCAGTCAGTATAGAAGATATAATCTCCTGCGTTGATTGTAAGCAACGTACTATTTACTGCAACAACAACTATGAACAAATAGTGAGTTGTACGTCTTAACCAGACCATTATTATG
>DATEIH010000123.1:0-3280 GCA_035279165.1 Candidatus Nitrosocosmicus sp.
CCTGATGACAAAAAGCAACAAATTATCTAAATATCGAACATGAATATATAATATGTTATATAGAAAAATTTGTGAATGATAAGGATGAATTACTAAAATCCAAGAATATTAATCTTGACGATGTATTAAAGAAAGAAGCCACAGGTATTGATGGACTGGATTTAGGAAAAGTAATAGAAATAGGAGAAACATTTATTGTCATTCAAAGGGGCCTGGTAGATAAGAAAAAATATCATCTTCCCATTTCATCAATAAAAAGTTTTGACGGCGAATTTATTAGTTTAGAGATTAATGAAACTGATTTAAAAAGTTATGAACAAACGGAGGATAATTTATTCACAGGATATTCTTCATTTAAATCTTCAGATATGTCAAAAGAAGTACAAACAACGATTCCACTAATAGATGAGAAATTAGAAGTAACCAAAAAGACCATAGAAGAAAATTTGGAGATAACAAAAGAGCCTATAAAGGAAACAAAAACTGTGGAACTTGAGCTAAAGTATGATAAGGTAACAATAATGAAAAGACCATTAAAAGAAAATACAAGTACAAGACAAATAGAATCCAATGCTCATAAATTAGAAAGTAATTCGCCAGGCATTCAAATAGGCAGAAAAGTAGGAGAAGAAGAGGACTGGAGAACCTATGATAAAAGTACTCAAATAATTGTTACACTAGAAAGAGAAGAACCGATCATAGTCAAAAGATCCCGTGTCAAAGAAGAAATACTAGTAAAGAAACAAACCTTATTTGAAACAAAGACAATAACAGAACAAGTGGTTCATGAATATTTAAAATCTAATGATGTTGAACTTTAAAGCTGAACAGAAAAAAGAGAAGCCACACTGAATTAACTTAAGATAGTATAATAGCATGTCATTGAGTCGTCTTCTCTGATGTAATGTAAGAATACAGTCTTTTTAGTCAGACATTCTCTAGAACGCATAGAAAAATTACAACGGAGAATAGAAAAATAATGTAAATTGGCCTGGAAGTTGTCAAAACAGACGAAACTACTACTTTAAAGTTTAAACAGCCAATATAATAATCTATTAATAGGCTATAACAAATAAATTTCACAGTATATTCAGATGGTTGTAAAATACAAGGAATATTAGATTTTGTGAAATTAAATTTTATCAACCATATATAATTTGTTAAGAATACATCATATATGTCATCTGAAAATGACAGTCAAATCAATTGGAATGAGGTTATAGGAAAAGAAGCACTCGGAGAGAATGGATTAGACATTGGTACTATTAAAGAAATATCGACAGACTTTGTAGTTACTGAGATAGGTATGCTTAATAAGAAAATATACCATCTACCAAAAACATCTGCAAAATACTTTAATGGAGTTTTCTTAAATTTTTCACTTAAAGAGTCAGACCTTCCAACTTATGAACAAAAAATCAAGGAAAATATCTTAAATGATGATCCTTTCTCTGAATCACCGAACAGGTCAACAAAGGAAGAAGAACTGTCAATTCCATTGATCAGTGAAGATCTACAAGTAACCAAGACAATTGCTGAGGATAACATAAAAATTGTAAAAGAGCCTATAAAGGAAACAAAAACTGTGGAACTTGAGCTAATGCATGAGGAGGTAACAATTGAAAGAAGAAGTATCGGCGTTAATGAAGACGCCATTGACAAGGGAAGAAATAATAATTTAAGTTTTGATGAAACAGGTACTCTGGGTCCTCATAAGGAATCAGAAAGTGAAGCTTCAATGTATTCAAAGAAAGTATATTCAATTCCAATTAAAAAAGAAGAACCATTAATCAGGAAGAATCCATTTGTTCGGGAAGAGGTAATCATAAAGAAGAAACCAATAACTGTAACTAAAGCAATAGAAGATGAAGTAACAACTGAAGAGATAAAGTATGACAATGAGAAAATCGAAAAAAATAAAGATAGAATACCTTTATAGCAGTAATATTATTTGATGTCGTAATAATAATTGGAATTACATTACTAGATTAGATTTTAATTTCGAAATACTACATAATTAGCATCATAAGCATCTGAGATCGGCAGAAGAATAATATGTAATCTAGAATTCTATTATAAACAAAGAATACGATGGCATATTCATCCCTAAAACTGTATAATGCCAATAATATTTATTGACGTCAATCATGGATACCACAAACCTAATATATCAGTTATAAAAAATGCTTCCCCCCATAACTATTCTCAATAGATTCCATTTTCGTGAGGATTTATGCAATATTTAAGGCAAATCGGATATGATTATCTAAATATAGTGTGTTAAATACTATATTAAATATTTTAAAATATGAGCGTTAATACTAATTCGAGTAATTTTAACTGGAAAGATAACAGTATAGAATGGAAAGACATTATTAAAAAGGAAGCTAGAGGATACGAAAAGGGAGATGATTTAGGAGAGGTGCAAGAGATCGGACAAGAGTTTGTTGTAACAGAAAGAGGTCGGATCAGTAAACACAAGTTTTATTTACCTAAAATGTTAGTCGCTGGTTTTGATGGAGATGTACTCTGGTTTAATATTACAGAGCAAGAAGCTGAAGACAATTTCAAAAAAGATCATCCACCTCAAATGGGAGAATATTCTAGATACAATTCAGCATCCGTAACGGAACAACCAGATGCTCAAACTTATGATGGTGGACAACAGTCTTCACGAGACCTTGAAAAATATGCACCTCTTATTGAAAAAAGGAAAATTGACAAGGTTGGAACTGATGCATCTTACACCAACTCTCAAGCGGGCATAGAAGACTGGGACTCCATTCTCAAAAAGGGTGCACGGACGGCGGATTCTGTAGCAATCGGAATTGTCACTGCAGTTAATGATAATAATGTCGTTATAACATCTGATGGTGCTAAAGAAGAATTTAGCTTACCAAAAAACGAAATTCAATCCTACAACGGACAGGAAGTAGTCCTAAATACAAGTTATGATAGGTTAAGTCAGTATAAGGTAAAAGTTCCAAGATAGTTAGTTAGAATACAGCACCCATAATTTTCTCATAGTTACATTATTTTGATTATAATCCGTTGTTTAGACTTGCATTTTTTTAGACATTATTTTAATTAGTAAACCGAGATTTAAATTAAATCAAATTTGAGGTTGATACTGCCCTAATGAGATGTTAAAAAAGTATGTTCAGTATTGATCATAATAAATGAATCCTATACTAAAAGCAACACTAAAACGTCAATTGCCCTTTCTAATTGGAGGTACAATAACTGGGATAATAATGACTTATTATTACGGTTTTCTATT
>DATEIH010000124.1:0-10189 GCA_035279165.1 Candidatus Nitrosocosmicus sp.
TGGACATTCAACAACGATGTTTATGCTCAAACTAATAATCAAGAAAATAGCAAGTTGCTTGCTGATTTGATCACAAATTTAACTCAAGCACAAAATACTGTATCAAGTAGTAATTCAACAGTCTCAACCGCTCAACTAACTGCAATAATAGGGGAACTTTCTGATATTTTAGGTAAAATTACAACAGACAAAGATGGTCAATATTTAGATGAACACACTCACTTCTTTACTCACAAAGGCCATACCCATACTGTGACCCATACTCATCCTCATCATGCTGATCATCACAGTCATCATGAGAGCTGGACCGAAAAACATCATATCTTTGATCCCAGCAATTGTAAGCCAGGTAGAATGTGTTAGATATTCTACCAATCCTTTTGCACTTAATTTTTTTTTGAAATAATTGCAATTAGTGGTTATCATTAGATGCCCTAGTAGTATTTGATATTTTATTAAATAATTTTAACCGCATTGTGTTCCTTAGCCTCGCATCAAGAGATAATTATTTGATTGATAGACGAATTAATTTATGAATTGCTAAATCATGATTAATTGCTTGAGTAAGCATTTATTGATATACCCGATTGATACTCTGTAGGTATCCATTGTGAGCTTAAAATAAATTCACTATACTGTTCTTATCAGCATGTCTTGATAACAACTAAAGTCTAACTGTGACTAGTTTGAACCAAACTTGGTCAATAAATTCGACCATGCTCTGTATTATTATAACAAAATGACTACTATAATAGGAATTAAAACAACCGAGGGAGTGGTGCTTGCATCTGATAAACGCGCTAGCAAAGGTTTCTTTATAGGATCCAAGATAGTACAAAAAATTTCCAAAATAGATGATACACTTGCAATCGCTATTGCAGGACAGCTATCCGATGCAGTACATTTGATCAAAGTTACTGCAGCTGAGAGAAAATTGATAGAACTAAGGAGGGGCTTTCCACTGAGTGTAAAAGAATCTTCAAGACTAATCGCAAATCTTGCCTACTCGGGGCTAAAGAATTATCAGCCATATTACGTCGAGTTACTAGTAGCTGGTGTAGATATCAGCGGATCACATGTAAATGTTGCAGATATGAGTGGTGCTATTACAAATGAAGATTACGCGGCATCAGGTTCGGGAGCTCCCATAGCTTATGGAGTGCTTGAGAGTCTTTACCATTTTGATATTACAAACGACGAAGCAAAGGAAATTGCTAAAAAGGCAGTTGCAGCGGCTATGGAACGGGACCCAGGCTCTGGCAATGGTATAGATATTTTAGTCATACCAAAATTGGTAGCAGCCGAACGGGTTGTATTATAAGGGAGGAAGAATAACAAAAAATGTCTGAGGATAATAATTCCGTAGGTTCTCCTTATAGTTATGGAAATAATGGTAGATATCCGTACTACTATGGACAAGGTGGTCGTCTGGTATTAGTAGATAACGCTCTAGAGGCGGTTAATAAAGGTTCAACAACTATTGGATTAAGAACTCCAGAATTCGCCCTCATTTCGAGTCATATTAAACCTACTTTGCCCTTGGTAGATCCTAATGAAAAAATATTTGTAATCGATAAGCACATAGGAGCGACTGGAGCAGGCTATATTGCAGATATAGAACACTTAATAGAAGAAATAAGGTTACAAGGACAAAAACATCGCATTTCATATGATAGCCCTATAGACACAAGATCTATCGCAAAACATCTAAGTACTTATTTACACAATTACACAATTTATGCTGTAAGACCACAAGCGGCTTCAATCATCATCGCTGGAGTAGATGAAAATGGAATACATTTGTACCGGGTTGATCCAAGTGGAACTTATTTGAAAGGAGGTGGGTTTGCAATAGGTCACGCTTCTGATGTGGCACTAGAGGTCATTCAAAAAGACTATGACGCAAATATGAATATTGAACAAGCATTGAAATTATCAAATGAAGCTATAGAAAAAGCAATTGGAGAAAAACCTGTAGTTGAGTCGGGGATCGTTACATCAAAAGGATTTACCAAAATTAAGACAGAAAACCCTAGCATAACGTTATAATGATGCCCCAGAGATCAAAGAATTCATTGTATGTAGCAATGGTTTCTAAACACATTTTTTTGCTATAATATTTAATACTAGAGGTTCATATTACGATAAAAGATAGATTGATTGCTTGAAATCTTGCATCTTACAGTATTCTTAACTTCCAGGTTTGTATGAAAATCCTAACTAGCTGAGTCTGATATTTCGTCAATTATTCCTCTTATGCGAAAGTTTTATGTCACTAGTGTAAATTGGAGTATATTCCTTTTCTGGTATAACTTCTCTTATTAAATTCTCTTGAAGAATTTTAATTATTTCCTCAATTATCCTGTTTGAGTAATACATAGCTTCCACCTTCTCAGTATCAGAAACGGCATTGGACTCTACAATAATATATTCTGATAAAATACTAACATTAATCTGAAATATCTTATTGTTACTGTATTTGTCTACTGCTATCCATTGAAGTCTAAAACCTGTTTCTTTTTTTATCAGACCAAACCATCTTAAATTGCCAAACCATTTTCCCGCCAAATGATCCACTATGGGCTCCATGTTATCTTTTATAGGCATATCGATCTGGATTAATTGTTTATATTTTCTATGTTTTTTTGTTTTGTCTATTTCTATCTCTTCATTTAAAAGGTTTTCTTCTAGTATTGGATTGAAGTTATACACATTTCTTTCAACCAACTTGTACCCTGATGATGTTTTCTCAATTAGGTTCAAATCCAGAAGTCTCTTTAAAGACCTAGATAGACTTTGTTGATGAATATCGAGTTTTCTCTCGATAGCTTTAAATGAATAAGTTGACAACATTTCCTTTCGTAGCAATGATAGAATTTTCTTATCGTTATTACGAACATCATTGATAGATATTGTAAGCTTCTCATTGTTTATATGAGGGTCCGTCTTTTGATTTGAGTTTAATGAAAAGTCATTGTAAAATATTCTTAAATTAGTTGTCTGATTTTGAATTTCGTAACCCGAATGAAGAAGTTCCTCATAGTTTTGAGTGTTACCATACTCTTCAGATCTATATTGTGGTAACAATAACTTTGTCAGTTGCAATCTTAGTCCAACCCATTGCCTAGGTGCGGAAATAATTTCGCAAGATTTGATGTAGAAATTTTCCCATACAAAAATATTATTTCATTCATGGATAATTCTTTCCTCAATCCCATATGCTATGTATGATTAATCCGCTTAAATACTTATTTTATAGATTTTTATGTATTTGTCATAAATCTTTGTACTAATATTAAAGAGGGTCAGCTCTCGAATTCATCCCTTTATGACTTTCTTGCAATGCCTGGATTCTATAGTCTTTTACTAAGGTTAACAAGCTGATTGTAATTAACTTGGATCTATTTTTTTACATATACATTTGGAAATAGATATAAAGTAACTAACCCACCATGTTCATGAGGCAAAAATCTTTTCGTAACTATATACCTCCATTTGCTAATTTATCTGTTAAAAATTGCTTGCTCATAGAATAATTAGTACTAATTCTAAATTTGATAATAAGCAATACTAATGTATAGTATCTAGATGACCTATTAAATAGGTAAGGAATTTATACTAATATGTACTAATCCAAAAAATGGATCTTTATCAGAATTTTATTCCAACAAGAATTGAAAGACGAACTATCTTTTCATTTAGTTTAACTATTTTTTTGTTAGCTGGGATGGTTAGTTTGACTAGTACTGCTTCTGTTGCATACGAACAGATAGGGGATTCTAAAGCAGGTGTATTCAATCATACTCAGACCGATTCTTCGGGAGACACAACCTGGATAAATTCTGGGAACTGGTCAATGACTGGAATAAATTCATCATCTCCTAGCTTGACTGCCGTTATAGAAATGGCCAAACCAAATGGAAGTGCAGGACACGAACATATGATAAATGATTTCAAATTAGTAGAATTGCCAGTTATAGAAAACCAAACGATTTACCTTAATGGTACCTCCACTATAACCATGAGGGACAGTCCAGTTACAAGCGATCCCACAGTAATTTCATTATCACAGGAAAAAATTGATATTTACTTTGATCCTGAGGATATAAATAATCATTTTGAGAATCAGTCAATCTCAGGAGTGGTGAATTGAGGATATCAAACCTTCATTAAGTAATAGATACATCTTCTTTTGTTTGATATTTTAATTGATTTAAAAATTTCCTTAACAGATGATTTTTCTACTATTAAAATCCATTCCTTGAATCCTTCTATACTTTAGGATATTGTTTGATCATGAAAGGTGTACCGATAACCTACCCCGACAAGTTAATGTCAACTTCTAGTTGTCATATCGATTACTGCTAATGTAGTTTATAATATATTATTCGTTCTTAACATAGATAGTACTAGAGTGTAGATTCTGCACTTTTATAAAATGAACCAATTATTTTGTGTTGAGAGGTAACTTTGTACGGAATTTACTTCACTTTCGTATTCTAAGGATCTCCAAAGTAAGATTGTTCTACTTATGTATATGTATGTTTTTTTTCTTAAATTAATTATAAATCAGATACTATTATTCATATAACTCCACAAATATCAATAAAAGACTTCTCTCAAGTTCTTATTATATTCTAGATATACTTTTAAGCAACAAACCATTTGAGTCCAGCCTTGGCAGTTACTATATGATTCATCAAGTGATGGCTGGTCTTCATTTGTCCAGCCTGCCTCTGAAATCGTTACTAGTGTTATGTCGTCTCCAAGTTGTTCAAAGTCTATCTCTACTGTCAGCCGATTTGACTCTACTGCACTGGCCCATTCGAAAACGATTTTCTGGTTTTTTACAGTCTGTTTTACATATACTGAAAAAGCACCAGGATAATCATGAAAATCCCACATGACCTCTGTTCCTTCATCAAGTGGGCCGCTTGCTCCACCTGTGGTAAAATATTTGCTTAATTTCTTTGGATTGTAGATAGCATCATATACTTCCTCGACAGGCTTTTTTATCTTGGCTTGCACTCTAAATTTCAAGTTCATAATTATACGCCGTTATAAGGTTTATTAGTAGTATATGTTATATAAATGTAACATGTATTCAGAGAGCGAGTATGATCGAATTCTTAAGGCATTAGGTCATGCTAGCAGACGTGAAATTCTTGATTTAATAAGGGATGAACCGCATACAACATCAGAATTATGTCTAATCTTAAAAAAAATGGATAGGTGTACTGTAATGCAACATTTGAGCGTCTTAGAAAAGGCTGATTTGATTTTAGTTAAACATAGAGGAAAATATCGATGGAATTACATTAACCTTCTTCCTATTCGAGAATTACATGATCGCTGGATATCCAAATTTTCGCTAGATATGCCATAGACATGGTTGCAACGCCGAAACAAGATATAGAATAAGATCCGTGAATATCAAAATCCGAATTTTCAATCAAAAGGTGCATTGAATTATTCCTTAGCACATTTTATTTGCTTACTGCCTTTGATTTTGCTAGCATTTATGTTATTGATTTCTCGGATCAGATCGATATCGAGTTTACAAAGAGAAACTATATGATTATCCATTTGTTACTGATGCGATAAGAATTAAGTTTGATAAAGAGTATACCCTATCTTATACTGATAACAACCATTATTTGAAAAATTAATGAGGCGTTTTTAAATGGATTAAATCCTATGCTCAACTGCTAATTTAATGTCCTATTTACACTCCAGTTTGAGATATTACTAAATACCAGAATTTATACATCTCATTCTAACCATTGATAGACACAAACATGGCTTATTAGGGTCAAACAAGGTGACTGTGAATGATTTAGTTAACCTATTATAAATCAAATAAAAGAAAAATTTTCCTCTTATTATGGTGTATTTGAAAGAATCTGCAAGTCAAAAGCTTTTATCAAATTAGGATGAATTTGTGTATGAACGATCATCATTATATCCGTTGGTGGAACTTTTGATTCTATCGAATTTACAAGTTGCATAATACCATTTTCCAGATTAGTACTATAGGTGGAAGTCCCATTTTGGGGTATGATGGGTTTAAGTTCTTTATTAAAAACATCCAATAGTTTTTCGGCCATGCCTTTTGCACTTTGATAGTTAGCCATATTTACTATGGTGTTATTTGTATTCAGCTTGGTGTCTGAATCTTTCATCCATGAAGGCATGTCCATCATCTTGTTCATATCCATTTTGCTATCGTTACCAGGATTATAGATATTACTATTGTTAGGAATTGGGCCTTTGTTCATATTTCCCATATTTCTCATGTCGGTCATATCAAAGTCAACACTATAAGCATCACCATAATTCCTTAGTACTTCGTCTATTCCGTCAGCAAATCTCATGGGATGGATTGAGCCACTGTTGTTGTCTTTTTTTGGATTAAATATATTTGATATGAACATAGTAACTTGATTTAGAATGTTAGAATCTTCTGATTGTTTTTTAGTTTCTGTTAGAGTTATGACTTTATCTACATTCGTATTGATACTTGTAACTAATTGATTTGATTGTTGTAGTTTTTGTTTTTCACCTTGACCTGACGGAGGGGTATTTGAAAATGAAGATGTCAGATTGCGCAAATTTTCTACTGCTAATTTAAGATCGTCTCCAATTTTTTTATCCTGTTTAACTATTTCCACCAACAAATCCCAGTAAAAAATACTAACGGCTTCATCTGCATGTTTTTGAGCCAAAGTTATATTATTATTTAGAAGATTTGACTGGACAAGATTCGATTCTGTCTGAAATTGGTCTAAAGATGAGAGAAAGGAAGCATAATTATTTGGGGGAAAATTATGACCATATGCATTTTGGAATATAGTCGAATGAGGACTACTATTTGTATTACTATGGATGATTATACTAAATAAAATACCAAACACTAATAGATTAGATAGGGTATTTTTCTGATTCACAATGGTAAAATTATGTTTAAATGTTATAATAATACTTCGCTTGAATACGATTGATAAACTATAGTTTATCAGCAAATCATTTGTTGATGTCCTAAATACTTTTATTTATTTATCTTATTCCGGATACAACAAAGATAATTTTTTTTATTCTAGCAGTACTTTCAACAAGTTGTTCTAACTCTGAAACTACTTTACGCAATAATGTGATATTATTGAGGGAAATACATGTTATTCCACATATAATTCAGTTATCGCCCCGAATACAATACAAGAAATTCCATATGTCTATTTCTTCACTTTACCTTCGTAAGAGTCCTGAATGTTTGTCCTATTTATTCTACTACCAATTATTGTTTGATTTATGATATTATTCTGACCAAAATAGATGAATATGAATTACCTGTATTTTGCTATAACGCCTTATCTTTGTTACTGGATTTCAAATCTAGATCATCCGAGTCTGGTTTGAAAAAGCACTTACAAAAATTTCAAAAGCTATAGTCCATTCAATAGTGATAAATAACTTGACTCATACGTGTTTTTCTGATATATGAAATATTGAGTGATTATGTTGAAGTGATTGGTTTGTTCCTTTTCATATAAAGATCCGCAAATTGTATGAAAATAATTAATTTTCAAGATCTGTTAGGAGACAAGAAATATGGATATTCTCTTTTTAAAAGCATTTACGAATTCTTCGACCATTTGTACCTGTTCCGTGGTCAAACTTCCTAATTGCACTGAATTGGAAGTCATATTTATCTTGTTGTCCATCATTTTTGCCACTTCTTTAATTGTTTTATCCATACAATGTATAATTGCCCAGAGTATTTATAGATATTGGTATGTAATGGCAATAACAAACAATTTTAAAAGTAATGGACTATTTGAGCAAATCGAAATAACATGACTAAATCCCAAGCTATATACAAATAAACATTTGATTATAGATTTGTGAATATTCTTGTAATATTCTTGTAATATTGAAAGGATAAGATTTCGAATATTTTGCCACTGCTAAAGTTTGTCACATACTAAAATATGATTTTCAGAAGACATAGGAGGCTGAAGCTTTGTAGTAATAGGCTTGAAAAGCCATTAATTATATATAAGCCATTTTTACATTGTTCGGACTATTTACGGATAATCTATTTCAGTTGACCGTTATTATTTTAGAAAGAATTCAATCTTGGGATTCGATTTGTTAGGTGAAAATGAGAAAATTAGGTACGTCCAAGAGTCACTGAATTATATCATCGAATTGGTGTGATTCTATAGTATTGATTCTGCCCTTTAATTCAAATCTTTTTTTATATCCCGCGCAAATATCAATAATGAAAAGGAAAAGTTATTTCCGTAGAAAAGAAATATCAAATTCTAATCCTTTTTCAGATATGGATTTTAAGTCAGGGCAATTGTTAAGTACCCTATCTAATTCTTGTAGTTCCGCATGCGATCGATTGGATAATGTCCCTTTTTCATAAGATACAAGAAAGTTTTCCTTATTTCCTTCAAGTATAAATAAATTATTTATTATTTCAGCTGCCTTTTGTTTACATTGTTCTTCAAAAGCAAATGGGGTAATTAATCCTACTACTACCGCAGTTACGATGATTATTGGAATAGATAAAACCATGATGATCTTTTGGCTTTTTTCCATCCTATGTTGTATTAGTCAAATCGTATCATAATAAAGATATCGTTAAGATCCTGATTATTGGGCTTAAATTATATCTTCTCATCATATTTGCGACCTATTAATTTATTCATTTTCCTTTTCCTTTTCCATTGTAACTTTCATTTGAAATCTTCATATTACCTTGTCAGAGATATCGACATTGTTAATTCCTTTCTTAAGAAACTATGGATTTGTATTGACTAGCAATGACTATATCCATGGAAGCCATACAATGGTTGTGCATTATTAAAAAGTGATACCCAAATTTAGTTTTATTATTATAGATCGATATGAGATTTAAGATAAGCTAACGAATTAATCTGGCATCTTGGGAATTGGTACCGCCCAAGCCAAAACATTATGGATTGTCATAGCATATTGCGTATGACTGTACAGTTAATGCTGAACCCAAACTTGAACTAGTGGTAATCGTTGTGGTAAACGTGCTAAGAGAATCTGGAATTGCTGAGTACGAAATTACATTTCCATCAGTAATTTCATATAAGGACCCACCTCCCAAGATCAAGTCACCCTTGTGACATGATGCAGTAGAGGAATAAGGATTACCACCAGTTTTATCGGTCGGTCCATGAATTATGTATATTTTTCCGTCCAATGACGATGAACCAGTTGAAGAAGATGAACCAGTTGAAGCAGAACCAGAAACCACTATATTATTTGTGGTATCTGTGGAACTACTTATGTGATTAGCATCAGCTGAACAACCTACATTAGGTGTCCCTCTGGGACCTGTTGGACAACCCATTTCTTCAATACTTTTCGCATTACCTTGGCCTATTTGACCTCCAGCATTACCTTGGCCTATTTGACCTCCAGCATTACCTTGGCCTATTTGACCTCCAGCATTACCTTGGCCTATTTGACCTCCAGCATTCTCCAAACCTTGATTACCGAAATGAAAATTACCCCTTTGTGCTAATGAAAAATCTAACAGAACCGAGCTATGAGGAATAGTTAAAATCATAAGAATTAATCCACACATTAATAATATTTTATTTAGAAAATTCATGATTTAGGAATCAGATAAAGGTAATATAGATTTTATTCCCTATAGTTTATTATAATATTTGTACCATGATAATATTTGATAATAAGTATTATTTACCTTCTAGATATAGATCTCTAGGCATAAGTGGTTTGAGCTTATCTGAATTGATTATTGGCCGTATAATATAATTTTCCAAAGTTTAACCAATGTATTTCTACTTTTTTTTGAATTGATATTCTATTCGCGTCTGAGCAATGACGTTATCAAATGACACCTAATACTTATCCCATAGGGACCAGCATCTAGCATATTATTATAAGGTATCTGTTAATTTTTTAAGGAAATGTCCGACAAAAAACAAATCACAGTCATTTATTATTCAATCCTTGAGCAACTAAAATAGAATAACATCCGAGTCCACATTTTTCACATATTGGTTTCATTGCTTTACTATCGGAGCTTCCAATACAACAAGGCTGTTTTGACATTCCTTTGTGATCTAACGATAGTATTGCCCACGAAGGACAGTTCACGGGAGTAGTGTTGATCCCTCCC
>DATEIH010000125.1:0-15441 GCA_035279165.1 Candidatus Nitrosocosmicus sp.
GCCCTATATTCTGAGTGCTATTAAAGGTAATTTTTGATTCAAAAAAATTGGATTAAGGGCTTTGAATACATAAAGTGCACGTAGTATATTGTACCAGCCTGTAATCTTAAGTCAGATACAGCAAAACAACTGTTTTCGATGAATTAATATTTCCTACATTCAAATCAAAAACCCACATAAGCAATAATATTTATATCTAATACTAATTAGAAGAACAAGATTTTTAATTCATCCTTTTTTTAATTTGTTACCATGATCTGGTATATAATGATGCCATTTGTGAAATCCATGCTAAATTAATTATCAATATCTATTTTGTAATATGGACAAGTTAGAGGTCTTTAATGCGGTAAAAAATGGAATAAGTAAATGAAAGGTTCTAAACTCTTTTACCCCCATTTCAAACCAACCTGCTCTTAAACAAATCATAAATTGATTTCATTTGATCTACTGACATTTGACCTGGAGCCAAAGCAGCCCCTAGAGATGCATAGGTAAATGGCGATGTACCGACCACTGTACATAGAACTCTACTTAACACACCAGTTTCACCCATTGCAAAAGCAATCAAGCTAATATGAGTATCAATTGACTGGTAAATATTTAAGATCCTTATTGAATCGTCAATCGATCTTGCAGTAGTAACTATCTTCACAAATGGGCTATAAATTTGCATATTTTTTACTTGGTCCAACAGGTGATCAAATTCAGGAGTTTGATAAAAATCATGCCAGCTAACGAGAATTCGGGCATTTTTATTTTCAACCAGGTCAGCCAAATTGTCGTTACTTGAAATTAGATTATATTCAATATCCACAAACAATGGATTTCTATGAATAAATTTGCTTATTATCTCGATCCTTTTGTCAGGATCATTCGTAAATTTGCCGCCCTCATTTTCAGGTCTGATTGTATATATACATTTATTCTGATAGCTTGACAAAATATCTAAAAATTGATCTAATTTTTGGAAGTTATTAAGATAATCAAATCGGCATTCGATTATATCTACTCCCTTACCTAGTGCCTCCTCTATTTTATTTATGGTTAAAGTTAAACCTTTGTCGCCATCATTATCCTCTGTAACAGGAATTGATGCACACAATTTGTTATTAACAGACAACTTAGATAATAAAGGAACCAGTGAGATAACTTTATGTCTTTCTTATCGCCTACGAATCCCTATTGCGTTTGATCAAACTTTTACTGGTTCCTTTCTTTGAATCTTATTATTGCTATCCCAAGTAGATAGAGTACCAACATAGGTATAGTGATAAACCACATGGTTATCCCACTCCCATCAGGAGTTATTATTGCTCCAAAAACGATCATTATCAACAAAGCATACTTTAGATTCTTTATCCAAAATTGTATACCAACAAGACCACTGGCCGAAAGAATGAACATAACAAGTGGTAATTGAAAGGCGATTCCAAATGCTATGAAAAACTGGAGTATGAAGTTTATAAAATCAGAGATGTTTAGAAAAGTAAGGACTCCAATTGTTTGTCCATATTCGTACAAGAACGTAAGAGTGACTGGGATTGCCAAATAGAAAGAGAATGCCATTCCACTAATGAAAAGAACCGATGTAGGTAACAGATATATGAAAAAAGCCTTTTCTCTACTTTTAAAAGTCATGGCAGGGCTAATGAATCCGAAAACCTCCCTGACAATCAATGGAATTGAACAAGAAACTGAAATCAGTATTGCAACATAAATTTGTGCGTAAAGGGCTTGTCCGGGAGCAGTTTGAATTAAGTCGACACCATGTGGGATCAGATTATTACTTAGGAATAAAGTGACCTGGCTAGCGATATTATTATAGACAGTAGGGACAAGGAAATAAAATGAATAATTATTCACAGTAACCAGTTGAATACCAAAAACTGTACAAACAATCATTATTGCAATGGTAATTATTAAAATCCTCAAAAATCGATTTCGTAATTCTTTTACATGATCAATGAATAGCATATCGCCAGGTGCCATTTACCTTAGACTCTAGTACCAGAAAAAGTAAAAAATATAAACTATGCTTAATCTCAACCTAGGCAAAAAGCCCCTTTTTAGAAGTTATCCTAATGGCCTGAATCTATACAACATGTGACGCTATTTTTTTCCAATTTGCTATGAGCGCTTCAGATCGGATGTGCAGATCCTCATTCATAATCCTTTTTTTTGCTAGGTCGACATATTCTTGCTTAATATCTATTCCAAGAAAATGGCGGTCGAGATTGTAGGCTACTTTTGTTGTTTGACCACTTCCATTAAATGGGTCCAGCACAATGTCTCCATTATAGGAATAAATTTTGAGTAGACGATAGGGTATTTCTTCTGGGAAAGGACATGGGTGTTCGATATAACCCGGCGGCACCGGAGCTATATGCCATACGGAATTTGCGATCTCTTTTGTCCACTCCTCATGTGTGGCAGGTAAGACATCTCTTCTTTGATTCCTACCGGTCTTTACATCTCCCTTTCTTAATACTAAAATAAATTCATGCATAATGTTTGCCCTATAGTATTTTGGATAAGGGTTTATTACAAAAGAACCATATCTATTAGTTCCTCCAGTTACTTTGTGCCAAATTATTTCTTCATGAAGACTCCAGTTCCCACCGGGTGCCACTAATTTGGATAATAACAGATGCGGTAATGGAATTAATGTTCCATTCACAACTTCGTTGGCGATCACAATACAGCAGTACCCCCCTTCTTTAGTTACGCGATATACTTGATCGTTAAAAATAGTAACCATGTCTTCTAAATATTTATCCAAACTTACCTTTTGAATCCCTCTATAATTCTCTGTACTTTTTTTAGAGGCGTGTAAATCATAGTCTATGGCATTCCCATATGGCGGTGAGGTCACTGTCAATTGGATACTTCCGGATGGAACATTTTTTAATATCTTTTCACAGTTTCCTAGTAAAATTTTATCGTATAAAGATTCGGACCTGATTAGCACAAAATCTGATTTTGTACAAGGTCCATAATCACATTACTCTAAAAATTTATACTGATTGATAAAAACATTTAACAAAATTGAAATCGTTTTAATCATTTCTCAAGGATGTATTCATTTGAAACTTCCATTCCGAAATGTCTGCCTACGGATGGAATGGAATACACCATTATTCTATCGCCACGTTTAACATGAGTGACCGGCAATATTTGACCGTACTCATTCAAAAATCTAATAGTTTCGGCATTTTGAACTATAATGGTTCCCGTCTCATCATTGTTGATTGCCGCTCTAAATAGTCGTAACGGTCGTGATTCTATTTTAGCTCTCCCAACGCCGACCATTCTAGCTTCTCCTTTGGTATTTACTATTAAAACCTGACTTCCAGATTCAAGCTCGGACAAATACTTTGTAGTTCCATCCGGAATAATAGTGTAACAGTGAACTGCACCAGCGTTCACCCTGAAAGGACGAGGTGATGTAAACGATGAACCTATCGATTCGTTGTGAACTAGGAACAAAAAATTTGACTTATTTCCAACCAACATTCCCTCACCTTCAGCCAGCATGGATACTGTATCAATGCAAACTCTTTCTCCCATTCCTATCTCTTGTACTTCTTTTACTTCTGCAATTTTTAATTCAAAAGAACCCTTCTTGATTATATTTCTCGCTCTAACTATTTCCTCTTCGCTATTTGATGACATGAGTACTCCGTCTACTCCCAATTCTAAAACGGTAAATAAGGTTTCAACTTCCTCTACGGATTTTGCGACAGCGAATATCTCAGTATTAGTGTTTTGAAGAGAAGCTATAACATTTTCAAGTGGTATTATTCTCCAATCATCCAAATCTATAATGACAAAGGACAAACGATATTTATCAATTAAACGCTTCATCTCATCTATATCCTGATTGCTGGTAACCTTTTTGTAAACTCCTCTTTTGTTCCCTGCATCCAGATCCATTGAATCAATTTGTTCAAGTTGTTGCTCTGATTCGGCTATAACATAATCTGCATCTTTGGATTTAAAAATCGTTTTGAGCTTAGTTGAATTTTGGTCCAGACCATCAAGCTTCTCTAAAGGATCGATATAAATCATATCAATCTGGTCTTTAATGCGGGATATGAAGCTAGCAAATTCGACAAGTTTATTTTTATCAGCTGATTCGGGTGTAAGTGAAAGATCGGAATTAGAATAGATTAGCGGTTTTAATATTATTTTCTTTGCCTTCTGTTTATGCCGACTTTCTTGCGCTTTTCTTGGATTTGATTCTACCATAGTGCTTGTTTTCTATTATAATAGCATGCAAGGCTTTTATTATTTCATTTGGATTATTATGCTGAAAAATATTTCTACCAAAAGTCACGCCGATGGCTCCAGCCTTCATCGCATCATTGCACATTTGGAGTATTTCAACATCCGTATTGGCTTTTGGTCCGCCTGCAATTACAATTGGCACAGGGCATGATTTTATGACTTCTCTAAAGGAATCAGGATCACCTGTGTAAACAGTCTTTACTATATCAGCACCTGCTTCAGCACCTATTCTAGCCGTATGAGCAACTATTGTCGGATCGTGTGGATTTGTAATGTTCTCTCCCCGAGGGTACATCATTGCGATTAATGGAATATTCCATTCATTGCATTCATCAGACACTTGACCCAGCTTGTAAAGCATGCTTGGCTCTTCTTTGGACCCAATATTGATATGCAAAGAAACTGCATCGGCACCTAACCGTATCGCTTCTTTTACTGAACCCATCAAGATTTTATTGTTCGAATCGGGGCCAAGAGAAGTTGCAGCTGACATATGGGCAATCAATCCTATGGACGGCGGAGTTTGGAGAGATTTTATAATCCCTTTATTTACCAGAAAACAAGTTAATCCAGAATCCTGTGTCTGGTATATTAATTCGGATATATTTTGAATCCCCTTTAATGGGCCACTACTTATTCCGTGATCCAACGGGATACATAACATTTTACCCTTTTTCAAAATACGGTTGAGCCGGATTTCTTTCCCAAGGACCATAATACAAGAAAAATTATAATCCTATTTAAAAGTGATATGGTTGCTTATTAATAATTATGTATATCCTTTCCTAGTTTTTTCTTAAAATTTTGAAAATAGGTGGAAATGTTAGCTTGTGCTGATTATTTTTTATCCTGTTTGAAACTTGTTGAATAACCTCTAAGGATACTCCTGGAAATTTATTAGATATAGATTGTATGCCATCCTCGACTTTATTAGTTGACTCGAAGATTTGAAGCATTTGATCAAGTTTGATGAATGGCAAACCCAGTTCGTCTTCAGTGAATTGCCCGGCCCATAATCTAGCGCTGCTCTTCTTGTCTATAAGGAAGCCAGGAATCTCAAGATATTTTGCTAAATCTAACAATTGCGTTTTATACAAGTCCCCAAGTGGTAGTAAATCGGCAGCCCCATCGCCATATTTTGTAAAGTACCCAAGCATTAATTCACTCTTATTTGATGATCCTAATACTAGCCTTCCCATTAGACCTGAATAATAATACAATACACACATCCTGATTCTAGCGACCAAGTTTCCACTCAACAACATATTGTCTGTGGGTTTGATTATTTCGATGAAACTATTTTTGGGTTTATTTATGTAAATTTTTTCAAATTCAATTTTTAAGGTTGTACATATTGTCAGAGCATCATCGATATCACTAGATGGGGTTACAATTTCATCTGGCAATATTAATCCCTTTACCTTTTCTGGTCCAATCGCTCTTGTTGCTAAATATGCTAGTACAGTCGAATCTATACCTCCAGAGATTCCCAAAACTACTCCATCTGACTTCCTGGATTCTGTTTCCTTTTTTATGAAATTCATGATCTCTTGGCTGATTAATTCAAAGTTCATTGAATTTGTAGTCATTATGAGAAATATCATATTAATTTTATCCTGTTCTTTTGTTCATATTAGACGCGATGATTAATTTCTATAAGAAAAAGGGTTCTTATTTTGATTTAATAGAATTATTTTAATATGCAGAATCAATATTAGAATTAAGGTCATTGGATACACGCAACATAGGTTTGAGGAATATCGAGGTAGCGGACACAAAGATATGTTCCATCGATGGTGAAAATGGGAAATTAATCTATAGGGGTTATGATATACTCGACTTGGCCAATCATTCTACTTATGAAGAAACAGCATTCCTCTTATTATTTGGAGATTTACCCATTAAAGAGGAGCTGGATACTTTCAACTCAAAATTAATTGAATCTCGAAGAATACCTGATTCAGTTACCAAAAATATGAAAAACAAACCTGTCACAGCACATCCAATGGATGTGCTTCAGTCTGCCATATTAGACCTAGCAGATTACGATAGCAACAGACAAGATGAGGGGAAAAACGCCAATATTGAAAGGGCTATTTCTTTAATTGCAAAGATCCCCACCATAGTCGCTGCATGGGATAGGATTAGAAATAACAAAAATGTAGTAGAACCCCTAGATGATAAATCCCATGCACATAATTTCTTATATATGCTAACTGGTGACCACCCAAAGCATGAAATATTTAAAATATTCGATATCAGTTTAATATTACACGCTGAACATAGTTTTAATGCTTCAACATTTGCTGCTAGGGAGATCGCATCAACGCGTGCAAGTATATATGCAAGCATAGGGGGTGCAGTGGGAGCATTATCTGGGGAGCTCCATGGCGGAGCTAATATTCAAGTAATGAAGATGTTACTTGAGATTGGCGATATAAATAATGTTGAAAGATGGGTCCAAGTTAGGCTAGCAAAAGGCTCAAGAATTATGGGAATGGGGCATGCGGTATATAGAACAACTGATCCAAGATCAGAAGTTCTTGCAACACTATCTAGAGCTATTTCCAAAGAAAATAATTCAAAATGGTATGACATGACCGAAAAGATTGAACAAGTCACAAAGAGAATCATGTATAAGACAAGGAAAATGCTAATCTACCCAAATGTTGATTTGTATAGTGCTTCATTATACTACAGTTTGGGAATTCCTATTGATCTAAATACACCGATTTTTGCTATCTCTAGAATCGCTGGATGGAATGCTCACATAATTGAAGAAAAATTTGCTGAAGCGGCTCCAAAGCCAGCTCTTTATAGGCCAAAGGCAGTATATGTTGGTAGATATTGTGGCCCAATGGGTTGTGAATATATTAGTCTCATAAATAGAAAAACCCCGAGTCCCCAAGCAACCTGATATTAAGTTTGATCATAACTATAGTCATCTTAAATTTATAAGGACCATCAAATTTCTTTAAAACATATCGTTGAAGTCCTCAAGCAAGAGCAATGTCAGATATGCTGATGTTGGAATAGATGTTGATAAGATAAAGGTAATTCAGAATTCTATTGGAAAGAGCATTAAGAACACTCATTTTTTACCAAAAAAAGGTAAAGTAATCTCTGGATTTGGCCACTATGCCGGACTTATCGAATTCAATAATAATATCTTCACATTGCACACTGATGGCGTTGGATCAAAGATTTTGGTGTCACAGGCCATGAATAAGTACGATACAATTGGTATCGATTGTATAGCTATGAATGTCAATGACACCATTTGTTTAGGAGCTACTCCTGTAGGGTACCTTTCTTATATAGCCTTGGAAAAAACCAATGACAATTTATTAAAAGAGATTACCAAGGGCCTTGTCAAGGGAGCTAAAATGTCAAATATAGCAATAGTTGGAGGAGAAACAGCGATACTTTCAGAAATCATTACAGGACAAAAGAAAGACCACAATTTTGACCTCGCAGGAATGGTTCTTGGGATATTAGAGAATAAGAAAAAAATGATATTAGGAAACATCATAAAGCCTGGTGACGTAATAATCGGAATCAAAAGTTCTGGAATCCATTCGAATGGCTTAACTCTAGCTAGGAAAGTCTTACTGAAACAATATGATATTTATGATAAACCTGATTTTATTAATAAATCGATAGGAGCTGAGCTGCTAACACCAACCGCTATTTATTCAAATGTCATATTAAAAATAGTAGAAAAATTCCGAACGAGGATACATGGACTTGCGCATATCACAGGAGGGGCATTTACGAAACTAAAAAGATTGAATGAACACGTCGATTATGTTTTAGATGATATGCCTGTTATCAGCGGCATATTTAAACAAATTATGGTAGATGGAAATATTTCCGAAAAAGAAATGTATAGGACTTTTAATATGGGTATCGGATTTTGTATAATTGCAGCACGAGAATCTGCCGATGAAATAATTGAAACCATTCATGCAGAGAGAATGAAAGCCATTATTATTGGACACATTCGGAAAAATGGAAGAGGTAGCTCATTTATTAAATCATCAAATAATAACGGAACAAATGTAATCTTAACATGAAAAGAAATCTGTTATTCCATTTTGATCGTGAAATTTTGTTGAAATTCGAAAATCGTAGAAGTGAATACCACTATATTCCTTGTCACTAAAATAGTCATTTCAATCCCGCCTCATCTATTCTTTTGATTTCTGCTTATCAGGTTAAATTCGTTTTAAATTAGATGAAATTTATTATAGAAAAGTAGGAAGAGATATTTAGTCGAGGTAATAGATAGATTTTCAGAGGAGACATTCGTTAGATTGTTTGTAAAAGCGTCTCGATATAATGCCAAAGATGATAACCAATATCAGCAGATATGCAGAGAAATAGCTTATGATATCCTATCTAGAAATGAAAAAAGCAACTTGATGAATTTAAAGGAGATCAATAAGCTAATAAAATCAAAATCCTCTCAATATAAGCTTTCTAGTATTCCAAAATACGCTGAAATAAACAAGTTCATCCCAATCACCAGTCACTATAAATCACTTTTAAGGAAAAAACCCGTAAAAACTCAATCTGGAATCGCAGTCATTACCGTTATGCCAATGCCTTACGAATGTCCCCACGGAAAATGTATTTATTGTCCTGGTGGGAGGGAATACAATACACCCCTTAGTTATATCGGGACTGAACCTTCTACAAAATTCGCTCAAAGAGTAAAATATGATTCTTATGAACAGGTACGGTTTAAAATAATGCAATTGATAGACGGCGGTCATGAGGTTAGTAAAGCTGAGATAGTAATAGTTGGAGGAACGTTTCCATTTTATCCTAAAGATTATCAAATCTATTTTGTTAAACGGTGTTATGATGCTCTTAATTCTATCAAACCAACGGAGTCTGAGATCCATTCACCACTTGAGCATTCTTATAACCTAGACGAGAACAATATTATTTCAGTAGATGATCAATCTCAAAAGAAAATAAATATTGATCCGGATTTGCTTTTACGAACACTTGAAAATTCAAAGGTACAAAATGAAACAGCTTTTGTAAGATGCGTTGGTCTCACGGTTGAAACAAAACCTGACTATTGCAAGATGGATCATATCAATTTGATGTTGGAACTAGGAACGACCCGGATTGAACTTGGTGTCCAATCACTCAATGACAATGTATTCAAGATGGTTAACCGAGGTCATACTCTCCAAGATGTTTATATGGCTTTTTATGAGGCTCGTAACTGCGGCTATAAGATTGGGGCTCATATGATGCCAGGATTACCCGGTTCTTCTTTTGATCAAGATCTTAGTGATTCAAAGAATCTGTTTGATGACGACAGACTAAAACCAGATATGTTAAAAATCTATCCTACACTTGTAGTACGAAACACAGGACTATACAAATTATACAATCAACAAAAGTACAAGAGTTATTCTACGGATGAATTGGTACGTCTTTTGGTAGAAATGAAGAAAATTATTCCTCCTTGGGTAAGGATAATGAGAATACAGAGAGAAATAGAAGCTCCCGACATCGTTTCAGGTCCTAAAATGGGAAACATTAGACAACTTGTTTTAGAAGAATTAAAAAGACAAGGAATAAAGTGTAAATGTATACGCTGTAGAGAAATAGGGTTATATGAAAACAAGTTTGAATATTCAATCGATGATGTCTTGTTGTTTAGAACAGAGTATAATGCGTCTAAAGGAAAAGAAATTTTCTTGTCTTACGAGTTAAAGGACAGGATGCTCCTTTTAGGTTTTCTCCGACTACGGATCATGTCTGACCCTCTCAGAAAAGAATTATGGACAAGCTCTCATTTTAAGATAGGAGAAAATAAAAATGATATCTCTGATTTGTTCCATAAACCGTTTACCTCTGCAATTGTAAGAGAACTGCATGTATATGGGTCAGTCGCAAAAGTAGGAGAACAGGTCGGTAAAAAGCAACCAGCATTTAATGATAAAAAATCTGATATTATGATCAGAAATGGTAATAACAGCAACAATGATATTCAAACTGTTATTAATCGTACTTCCGATGATGATGGATTATCTCCTTATAATCAAGTAAAGTATCAACATAAGGGTCTAGGACGAGGACTATTGACTGAAGCTGAAAGGATCTGCAAAGAAGAATTTGGTTTAGAAAAAATTTCAGTAATAAGTGCGGTAGGGACCAGAGATTATTATAGGAAATTTGGATATACTAATAATGGTCCTTATGTTACAAAATTATTATAGGACAAATGAGTAGTTCTCCTGAAAACATAATAGGGAAAGGGACCTGGATTGATAAAATTGCTTACACAATAATCGAGCGGGAAAAAAAACTCGGTCGATCAACTTCAAATATTAAAGTTGAAAGTGGTTTAGGAGCCTCAGGGATCCCCCACATAGGAAGTATGGGTGATGCCGTGAGGGCATACGGGATTTCCTTGGCCCTAAAAAATCTCGGTTATAAATCAGAATTGATTGCATTTTCAGATGACTTGGATGGATTAAGAAAGGTACCGGCCGGCTTACCAAAATGGCTGGAAAGTTACATTTGTACACCAGTATCTACCATCCCTGACCCATTTGGTGATTGCCATTCCTCATATGGACAACATATGAGTAGTCTCCTTTTAGAGGGGTTAGACACGGCAGGAATAACTTACACCTTTAAGAGCGGTACCCAAACTTACAAAAGTGGAATCCTAACAGAGCAAACACACAAGATACTATCTCATAGTAAATTGATCGGTGATAAGATTGCAGAATCTACAGGTCAGCAAAAATATCTCAAATTTCTACCTTACTTTCCTATCTGTGAAAATTGTAACAGACTTTATGTTGCTAACTCAATTGATTATTTAAAAAATGAGAGAGCTGTAACTTATTCATGTAACGGTAACACGATCGGAAAAAAATTAATTCAAGGATGTGGACATAGGGGTCAAGTCAAAATAGAAAGTGGGAATGGAAAATTAGCATGGAAGGTTGAATTTGCTGCACGATGGCAAGCTTTTGATATTAAATTCGAAGCCTTTGGCAAAGACATCATGGATTCCGTAAGAATAAATGATTGGATATCCGATGAGGTTCTGAAATTTAGTCATCCTTTGCACGCAAAGTATGAAATGTTTTTAGACAAAGGTGGAAAGAAAATAAGCAAGTCTGCTGGAAATGTCTTGACTCCACAAATGTGGTTAAGATATGGATCACCCGAATCTCTTCTATTATTACTTTTTAAAAGAATCTCCGGAACACGACACGTTGGCATTGACGATATTCCTTTACTCATGGATGAATACGATTTATTTGAAGACATTTTCTTTGGTAAAATAAATGAACCAAATGATAGCAAACTAGCGAAAATAAGGGGAGTCTACGAATATATTAATCATCTGCATCCACCAGCTGATGATTCTGCATCCATACACGTGCCATTTAGGATTCTAATTCAACAGGCAAACTTGTTTAACAACCAAATCCAGAATTCAGAACTCCTATTAAGCTCTATATTTGACAGGCTAAAGAAATATAGGCTCGTAAAGGAAGAAGACATCAAGAAAAAGGACTTAATTAATAGAATTACTCTTGCAACAAATTGGGTAAGAGATTTTATGAGCGCGACAGAAGCTGATGTTGAAGGCAGGGGTGGTGGTCTCATTGAAAAAGTTGAAATGAACAGTATTCAGAAAGAAATAATATTCAAGATAGGAAATCAGTTATCTAGCTTGGCATCAGATAATAATAAAAAAAGCCCGGATATTAAAACTCAAAATGACGATTTGGCCCAAGAAGTACAAACTATCATATACAATAATGCGAAAATAAACAATCTTCAGCCCAAAGAGATATTCAAATTATTATATAAGATTTTGATAAACGCCGAAAAGGGTCCAAGGCTTGGGAACTATATTGTGGATCTTGGAATAGATAATGTGGTAAAACTGATAGAAAAAAGAACTTGACCTTGTGGAAAGGTGTCGAAATATTTTCAATTTTATAGGTAGATGAAAGGTTGACAAAGTCGACAACTTCACTTGGAGTTTTTAAGAAAATTCTTTTTGAATATCAAAATTTAATCATCGTAATTGGACTAGTCATCTCATTTTCTGCAGGTAGCTGGGATATAACGTTTCATATTTTAAGTCAGCCTGAAAGTTTCTTTTCATACCCACATACTTTAGTATATACCGGAATTTTTATCGTAATTAGTACATTTTTGATTAATATTAGAAAAAATATTTTAGATAATAGTCCATATAAAAAAGCTAATTACCTAATACTTCTAGGTGCCATTTTGATACTGGCAGCAGGACCGTTTGATTTCTCATGGCACCTAAAGTTTGGCTTAGACGGCCTTCTCAGTCCTCCTCATATTACTCTGTTGACTGGTTGGATGTTGGTTGGCATAGGTAACCTCCAGATAACAAATAAACTGATTGATTCGATTCTCCTAAATAATAAGAGATCCGGCAAAGGATACCCGACTGATATTGCAGAGATAAATAACCATGATCAAGATAAAAATGAAGATGATAATTTAAACACTATAAATCAGCCAAACTACTTGATGGTTAGGAAACAACCAGTTCTACTTAAAATTCAACTCACACTCAATGTTTCTTTTATTTTATTGGTTTTATCTGGATTCATCTATTTTTTTTCACTACCTTTTTCTGAAACTCAATTTTACAATTACAATCCAGATCCACTAGTAGCTTTACTCATCAATTGTTTTGGGTTCCCACTTTTGCTTTCGAGCTTTTTTATTAGCATATTGAAGAACTATCCAGATTTTACTGAAATGATCCTTATAGTGGGAAGTATCTATGTAATAATCATGCTTTTCACTCAGATCATATCAAACCCATTCTTGTTTGAGTATTCTTGGTTCTATTTGTTAAATGTAGTACCTTTTGTAACTATTTATTTTCTTAACAAAAAGCAATTAAGAAAAACATTTACCAAAATAAATATAACACCACTATCACGAGCAGAGAATTTAAAATATAAGGATAAAGAGAATACAAATCCAAAAATCTATATAATCTATGCATTAATCCTGGCGACTTTTTCATTCACAATTTGTTTCCCACTAAATACTTACGTATTAAATGAAGAACTATATGGATATTTAATATACCAGAACTTGGTCGCCAAAGTATATACTCAACTCGTAGGAGACTATTTCATTATCCTTATGACCATGTCAATGGTGGGAGGGCTTTTAGGTTATGGTATAGTGATGAGTGGTGGGATAATCGAGCGTTCAAAGGATTTGGTTCTTCTAATGCATCGATATTTCACAGAGAATAGTCATGGAAGCAGATGACTAAACTGTCAACTCTAAACAAGAATTATAAATACAGATATTGCTAAAGTAGATAATAAGATATATTTTGTGCGCCTGGTATCTCAGACTATGAGAATCAATAAATTGCCACCTCTTCCTTTTCTTATCTCAGAACCAAAGGAAGAAAGGATTATCCAATATAGAAAATTTGTTGCCGAATTAAGATTAAATAGGTTACATTTTCATTTGACAATTTTGAATTATTTCTCTAATTTAGATACACCAGAAAATAGTCAATCTTTTGCAGGGGAGCTTGAAAACTATATTTCTTTTTTTAAAAAAATGGATAGTTGGCTAAGAAATCTAAAAAAGGAAGGATTATACCTAGAATTTCGAGAGCAATGTTTAGATGAGATCAAAGTAATAGAACAAATTATCCAAAGCTATGAAGGTAAAATGAAAAACTAAACAGTGGGCACATTATCAAGTCCACTCAGATAGGCAAGAACGGCGTTAACTACTTTTTCGTGATCAGCTTCTTTCTCGAGTGATAGTCTAATTATGTGACCTTCAATTGGAAAAGAAAGCATTTTAATCTTATTCCTCACAGTTAAAGAATATATGACTTGGCCCAATTTAGCGTCAAAATCGGTATGTAATTTTGAAATTAAGGCGAATTCCATGTATATTTTTACAGATTCGGTTTCAGATTCTAATGAAATTTTTCCTGGTCTCATCCCACCGTATACCAATCTTCCCATGTCATCTATCAGTCCTACAAATCTGATGTCTGGGTCTACTCCTAGAATATACTCATAAATGGCTTTATAGTTTAATTTATTATCTTTTATCAATAATTTCACCGACTACTTTCAAATACTGGTCCAACATATTTATCTTTGGAAGTCAAGATCATAAGCCTAATTCTAGACGGTTTTTGCAGAGTTGTTGACTACGTTTGATTCTGCAACTAAAAGATTATTTCTACAATTATACAGTACTAGCAAAATAATATTAAATCAGTAATAAAGGTTTTTAACGAAAATGTAATAATCGAATTATATACACTATTGCTATGAGGAGAATTTGCTTCTAATAGCGGAGCTGCAATAGACAGAAAACAATTGGCCGCTATTCCTGCAACTTTTTAACTATGATATTGTAACCAAGTAAACTTTTTTTGACATCTACCATCTATCAATTTAAAAAGTAAAAGTGAGGTTTGCTGGCTATGGATTAAAGCATGACCCCACTTTTACTGATGCGTGCCGATCCTACTAGATCAGTTCGTATTTTAGAGTAATTATTAAACTATAAAAGCAATGATCATTCTTTTCTCCAATTTGCTGCGATATTCATCAAAAACCAAAGGGTTGCATGGTTATGAACGACTCATCATTACTTTGTTCTTTCAAAAAGCTAAATTAAGGATAATCCTAGTACAATACTCCAGTATTATCCATACGAACTTTATGGCTTATTAGTAAACCTTGTCATAGGATGAATCCAAAACAATACTTTGGTATATGGCAATCCGTAAATTGTCCGTAAATTGTCATGTTGAATCAATAAGTAGACAGGAGTCGAAAAGTAACTTTGTCTACTATCGTTTAATACATCATAAATCAGAAATATATCCATTCCCTGTATAATATTAGATTACCTAGGTTTTTTTAAATACCCTTGTTTTGCGAATATAAGATCCAAAGGAGCTGAATTTGAAAATCAGCTACAGATTATATTTAATAATCATTCAGTGAAATACAATTCGAATGCAAAGAGGATTTAAGGTTCTAATTATTAGTGGTGCTCTTTTCTTTTCTTCATTAATAGTGCTATTTAGTTGGGGGATGTCTTTTAGCG
>DATEIH010000126.1:0-5240 GCA_035279165.1 Candidatus Nitrosocosmicus sp.
ATAGCCTTGTTCCTTTAGAGCTTCGATAGTCTTCTCATATGTTCCCTTTTTTTCTCTAATAATGGGGGCTAAAATTAATAGCATTTCATCATGTATATTATTTTTAGTAAGATCAAGGATTGAGGCAACTATTGACTCTAAGGATTGATACGATATTTCTGTTCCGCATTGGGGACAATAAGGGATACCAATTTTTGAATATAATAATCTAAGATAGTCATAGATCTCTGTAATTGTTCCCACAGTCGAGCGTGGATTCTTGTTGGTTGTTTTCTGTTGGATTGCTATAGCTGGTGACAGTCCATCAATTACATCTACATCAGGTTTATCCATTATTTGCAAGAATTGTCTAGCATATGCCGATAGCGATTCCACGTATCTTCTCTGTCCCTCAGCAAAAATTGTATCAAATGCCAGGGTGGATTTCCCAGAACCGGATAAACCTGTAATTACCACCAATTTGTTTTTGGGAATTTCTAAGTTGAGATTTTTTAGATTGTGTTGCTTTGCTCCTTTAATTACTATTTTATTTTCCATTTCAGTTTAATTAGTTGTCAGTTTCAACAAAATTTCATTGACCTTTTTGAGATGCTGTCTATGTTCAATCGCTTTTTCAAACTCTAATTCCTCTGCAAATTTGTTCATCTGAGTCTCTATTCTGGTTGATAACTCTATTAAATCATTTCTAGTCATTGTTTTCAGATTAACCTCAAAGTTTGAGATGTTTGAATTCTTTTGAGGTACAGGTTTTGAAATACTTTTAGGTTCGATTTTATTTTCTTGATTAAATTCGATCTGTTTTTTGCGTCTTCTATTTGTTTCTATTACTGCTTCCTTTATGGATTTGGTCACAGAATTTGAATACAAAATTACCTTTCCATCAACATTCCTAGCAGCCCTTCCAAAGGTTTGGATAAGACTGGTATAATTTCTTAAGAACCCTTCTTTGTCAGCGTCCAAAATAGCCACAAGCGCAACTTCAGGCAAATCTAATCCTTCTCTTAACAGGTTTATACCTACCAATACATCAAACTCTCCTATTCTAAGCTGTCTAAGTAATTCAGTTCGCTCCAGACCGCTAATTTCTGAATGAATATATCTTACTTTTATCTTGTTTCTTGAGAGGTAGTCTGCCATATCTTCGGCCATCTTCTTTGTCAATGTCGTTACTAATGTTCTCTGCTTCTTCGAAACTCTTTCTCTAATCTGGTGGATTAGATCTGGAATCTGACCTTGGGTCTTTTTTATTTCTATTTGAGGATCGACTAATCCTGTAGGTCTAACTAATTGCTCGACAAGATGATCATGGTTATTTATCTCATATTTTCCAGGTGTCGCGGATACATATATCACATTGTTAAGATATTTTTCAAACTCCTCAAACTTTAGAGGTCGGTTGTCAAATGCACTGGGTAATCGGAACCCATAATCTACCAATGTTTTTTTTCTTGAATAATCACCTTTGTACATTCCCATAATCTGAGGTAAAGTTACGTGCGATTCATCTATGACTAACAGAAAATCTTTGTCAAAAAAATCTAAAAGACAATAAGCAGGTTGACCTTGTTTTCTACCATCAAAATGTCTCGAATAATTCTCTATTCCGCTGCAATATCCTAATTCCGATAGCATCTCGAGATCATAATTTGTCCTAGAAACTAATCTTTGTCTTTCAAGTTCGGAGGGCAATTTGGGATACCAATCTTGTAATTCTTTCTTTATCGATACAAGTGCCCGTTTTTGACTATTTTCATCGACAATATAGTGTTTGGCAGGAAAAATGATTATTGAATCTAGTTCTTTTTTTGTCTTCTTAGTTAATTTATCAATTATTGCGATTTTTTCAATATGTTGACCATAAAGATTAATCCTTATTATATCATCAGAATATCCCGGAATAATATCTATGATATCGCCTTTGGTACTAAAAAATCCGCTTGTCAAATTTATGTCATTTCTTTCATATCTTATTTTTATTAAATTCCTAATGATGTTTCTTCTGTCCATCTCTAATCCCTTCTTAAGTATGAGGGATTGCTCTCTCCATTCATGAGGTGACCCTAATGAATAAATACATGAAACAGTGGCAATGATGATTGTTGGTTCTCCTGACAATAACATTGACGTTGATTCAAGTCGCAATTGTTCAATTTTTTCATTTATTTCAGTATCCTTTTCTATATAGGTATCAGTTTGAGGCAAATAACTCTCTGGTTGGTAATAATCATAGAAGCTCACAAAATAGCCAACATTGTTATCTGGGAAAAATTCTTTAAACTCCGCATACAGCTGGGCCGATAAAGTTTTATTGTGTGATATAACCAAAGTATTTTTATTGTATTTAGCTATTACATTAGCAACTGTATACGTTTTACCACTGCCAGTAACCCCAAGGAGTATCTGTCTTTTTTTATTTTTTTCTATCCCATCTATCAATCCTTTAATTGCGTTTGGTTGATCTCCACTGGGAACAAGATTATTTGATAATTGAAAATTGCCCAGGACTGACTACCTCACAGATGACTGATAAATCATGTTGCATTCCAATAAGAATCTGTTAAACAAATTTTATCTAGATCTATATGTTCTACCGGCTAGATAATATTTTGCATTTTTCTAAATCAAGAATATTTAGACAATGCATGAACTGGGGAAATTTTAGAACCTTTGTAGGCCGGATATAGACCAGAAAGAATACTCAAAACAATTACGATAATACCGATTTTTGATATTTCTATGATATTAAAAACTGGATAAATATTTAGAGGTAAATTAAGAAAATATAGGAACCCACTTAGGAGAATGTGTGAACCCAAAAACCCAAATACAATTCCTACTAATGCTCCAATTATTCCCAAAAATACAGACTCTGTTAAAAACATTCCGAGTATAACTCGATTTGTTCCACCTAATGCCTTGATTATCCCAATTTCCCTGGTTCTTTCGACTACCGAAGTATAGATAGTAATGATTATTCCGATGGATCCTACTATAAGAGAAAATATAGCAATACTTGAAATAAACGTGCTAATTCCAATAATAAATTTAGTCAAACTTTTGATAATTTCAAGTGAATTTAGTATGGTTACCTGATTATTAAAGTACTTTTGGACATCTTTTACTATGTTGTCCACTTTGTCAATATTGTCATATGTTAAAAACAATAAATCATAATCGTTTGATTTTTCCAGAATTTCTTTACCTTTGTGTACGTCTATGAAGATGGAATTATCTATGAGCGGATTTCCCGTTGAATTTATGGTTCCTAGGACCGTAAAAGTATTATTGATAGACAAAGGTGATTTGTCACGTGTCAGTTCCTTTAAGTTATTTATCGTCACCTTATTATTGTCTATAGATGGGTCTCTGTCTCTGTTTTCTACGGCATTGTTGATGATTAGATCTGAAGAATTCAATAAAATTTTTTCACTTATTTTCTGAGGAATTATGACATAATTTTGGGATGTAAAGTTAAGAGAGTCAAATCCTTTATTTAAATCGGGTATTATATTGGTCAAATTATTAAAGTCTACGGCCAATACATTCGTTACTTGGGAATAGTTTTGATAATTTAACATTACTACACCCTGAAAAGCAGGATTTATCAGTTGAACGCCGGGTATACCCTTCAAGTATTGCATGGCTTTATTATCAAATGGAATATTTTTTCCAACCAAGGTCATATTTTGGTCGAAAAGCACTTGTAGCTTGTTCCGGATTCCATCTATGTTTGAACCTTGTATTTTATCTGTATTTGAAATAACTATTTGGTTAGGTAAAATTTTCTTAAAATTTTGCTCTACAAAGTATATTAAGCCTTGTGATAGGCTATTAAGAGAAACTAATAATCCGCAACCCATTATTATCATTAGGATTGTTAGAGCATTCCTTGTTTTTCTCTCCTTAATGGAGCTATATGTCAAGAAAAGAATCTCCTTAAAATCCATATTGTTCAGTCATGAGCAATTGAACTGTTGGTAATATAATGTTTTTAAATATGAATTGAATACCATCAGTTGATTTGGGTCATACTAACCAAATTCTTTGTGTAAAGAATATTTCCTTTGAGACCTTGGGCAATATGAAAAGTTATTTGTTATCAGATGGATTCAAGGTTAAAGAAATCCTTTCAACTAACGAGACTATAAGATCACAAAACTTACCAGAATATGACGCCGTTTTTATACTTGGTGGACCAATGTCTGTTAATGATAACTTTGATTACCTCCTTGAACAAAAAAAGTTAATTCGTTCTTGTTTCAATCTTGGGACACCTATCTTTGGAATTTGCTTAGGCTCACAACTAATTGCTTCAAGTTGCGGAGGAAAAGTCTTTAGAGGGCCTAAAAAAGAAATCGGGTGGGGCGAAGTACGAATTACTAGTAAAGGCCAATCTAGCATATTTGGTAATCTACCAGATAATAAGATCCGAGTGTTCCATTGGCATGGTGATACATTCACATTACCTAAGGAAGCCGAAATTTTGTCTGAATCAGACTTATATATCCAAGCATTTAGACTCAAAAATGCTATTGGAATTCAGTTTCATTTGGAGGTAACAAAAAATATGATTCAAAATTGGATTCGCAAATATCATAAAGAGTTAAAAAATGAAAATTTAAGTAGAGACGAACTCGTAGATAAACTCGATAAAAATGTGTCTGAGTTAGAAAGTATATCAAAGATAGTATATCTGAATTTTAAGTCTATGATTGATTGATTGATTGATTGATTGCACATCTATTTTGTTGTTAATCAACCAAGATTTACTGGATTATCGTGCCAATGTGATATCATTAGCATATCTTGTCGCATCGACAATCTTTTTCCAATAGAATCGAACCACTATTGCAATAACAACAATTGGATCAAACTCCATATGGATTGATTCTATATATATTTGGATTCGTAGATAATATTCTACAGGGTTTGAGTGGCAGCCCTGGATTTTGTGAATCCTGCTTTGATAGCCAAATTCCTGGTCTTATTCTCGTTAGCCTGTCCACTAAGGGCTGTTCCTTTTTCTACAAGGGAATTGTGCACACAAATAGCGGAGGAGACCGGATAGTAAATCTACCTACCTTAATCGAAAAAAGATTGAGGCAGAGATTCAAATAGCTTCTTTCTTTTCTACATTATGAATTATTTTCGAATTGTTTTCAAAAGATCCATTAATTTGATCTTTTATAGAACTCTCTGACCATAATTGCATACGGATATTGCAAAAGGAATACTGGTTC
>DATEIH010000127.1:0-4950 GCA_035279165.1 Candidatus Nitrosocosmicus sp.
TTATTCTTTTATCATTTTTCTTGTCTAATAATATCAGCGTAACATGAATCAGTTAATAATGGTCTCACCACATTAGAACAAAAATTTTTATCTTCCTTTTTTGGTAATGTAAATCCAGAGTTTATAGGACTAGTTGGTGGCCTCAGTTCGTTTTCTGACGAGGTACGTGGGACCATATTTAGTACAAACCAGAAATTCTTTAATAATCTTCCACGACTAATAAAAAAATGTTTTAATTGCTCCCGGATTAAATAAGGGCTTCCTTAAACAACAAATCCATAAAATTGAACTCGGCAGACAGATATTCTATTTTTATCAATGCTTTAAATCAAATCCTAATTACAATCACAATCAAAATCACAATTGTATCCGAGTAATCTCCCATAATTATTTTCTCTATAGGTATTTTAAGCGATTCTTGGCAGTGACGATAATAGAATACATCAAAGAGTTTATTTGAAGAAAAGATAAAAATTTTGAGATTCAGTATGCAAATATTATAGTATCACAATATATCTTATTTTGGTTATTTCTAGTATATTGTATTGACAAATTTAGTTTTGCTGTCGTAATATCTCTAAAAAAAATAAATTACAAGGTAATACTTAAAAATGTCATCTATCGATCATCTCTAGCTTCCTTTTGGAAAGGGCTAACAGTTGAATCGAACAACTAATTTCTACCGGAACCGGAACATTATCAAGAAAGTATAAACGACTACTTTTATCAATAAGATGTAAGTTGAAAGAAATTCTTACAGAGATCGATATTAACGCATCTGCTAGTAAGACATGGGAAATACTAACAGATTTTAGAAACTATTCACAATGGAACCCTTTTATCCATCGAATAGATGGAACACCCACAGTTGGCTCAAAGCTCAAAATATATCTTCATACATCAGGTGGAAAGAATAGAACTTATCAACCAACAGTAACTAAGGCGGAATCTAATCGTGAGCTTCGGTGGTATGGAAAATCATTTCTACCTGGATTTTTCAATGGGGAACGCGTTTTTACAATTGACTCATTTGAAACAGATCACGTACACTTTGTACATAGAGAGATCTTTACAGGGATTCTTGTAAGTATCGTCGGAAATAGTTTGGACAAAGACATGTATCAAAGTTTTACTAAAATGAACAAAGCCTTAAAAGAAAGGGTCGAACAGATACCCATTTGATCAATGCTTTGTAAACTTCAAACTATTTTCCAATAACGATATCCCTGAAAGACAACAAAACAATGAAACAATAAATTAACCTGATAAGGACCTATTCTGTAACTTTTTATTAACCATGATCTTTGTGTAAGATAAGGGAACATAATTGAGAGTTATCTAGCGATGTGTTTGGGACAGGATTATTTGAGTAAACATTAAATAATAAATAAATTGTGTTTTTCTACATATATCTTTATTATCATAATGGAATTTGATCAACACTGGTTCCTTTTGATAAGTCATTTTATGTAGTTACTGTTATTCGTAACTACTTTGAATTGTATAATTTAGGTATTTCATGCTTTTTTTAAATAGAATTATTAAAAAAATGTATTCTCGTATATATGGGATTAAACTAATCTTTTACCTTATAGAGACTTTCAGCATCTTCCTTTGTTACTCTAAACCATAAGTTATGTCCATCATATCTCTCTACTAGATTCTTTGGGAATGAATATACCTCTTTGTCAACAACACCGGCCTTTGTAATTACGTTATCCTGTCTCACTTCTTGTACTTCTCCAAGGTCAGCATCATTAATGCCTCTTGCTTCTTTCTTTATTACGTCGGAAAAATCAATGTTATTTTCAGTGCTCATACTATCTATTATTCATCAAACATTAAATATTAGCATCTTTTTACTAAATCACTATTTTGGTTTTGTATTCATGACTATACAAGCTAGATTGACAATCGCATATTGAATCAAGATATCGACAACCTTGCAATTGGACTCATAGGATACAATGATCTTTATAGCTTGACCTTGTGTATTTTTCTTCATTACAATAGGCTGGCAACCTACCATAAATTAATGTCATCAATAGAAAAGGGTAAAGAAAGATAAAATCCCAAAGGTTATCGATGAGGCACGTCAGTTACTCTGATTATAAATTTTTAGCGACAACTAGCTTCAATTATTCTATACGAATGATAAAAAAGGAAATAGAATTCTAAGATTTTTCAAAAGTCAAAATTGATCTCATGTTTTCTCATAAGCTTGAATTAAAGTTTGTATGTCGAGCTTTTTCATTTGTAGCATTGCTTTCATCACCCTTTGAGATTTTAGTTGATCTTTGTCTTGTATCAAGTTATACAGAACCCGGGGTACAATTTGCCAAGAAACACCATATTTGTCCTTGAGCCAACCACATTGCTGTGCATTCTTGTCGCCGCCCTCCGACAGTTTCTCCCAATAATAGTCTAGTTCTTTTTGAGAGTCACATAAAACTTGAAATGAAATGGCTTCATTGAATTTGAACACTGGACCACCATTGAGAGCTATAAATTTTTGATTTTCTATATCAAAATCTACTGTCATTACAGAACCTTCATCCATTCCGTGAATTTCATATCCTTCTTTCCCATATCGGGTAACTTGGCCCATTTTTGAGTTTTTAAAAACAGAGACATAGTAATTTGCTGCTTGTTCAGCTTGATTATCGAACCAAAGAAAAGGAGTAATTTTTTGTATGTGACTTGATTTCTCTTCTTCACCTATTTTTGATGCATTTGAATAATTCATGAAGAAAGTTATAAGTTGAAAATATAAAAGTGTGCAAGGGATCAAAAGTATAGTCACAGCCATATTTTAAAGATATAAAAAAGCCGTGTTACGAATGCAATTCATGTTTCCATATTAACATGCTGTCATTCTAAAAACATCACTAATGGAATAGGAATATCCTTTTAAACCAGCAGGCTAGCTAAATTTGCACCCTAATATCTTTAATCATATATTAACAAAATGGACTTTCGTGAATGATAGATTTACTTTTTCAGAATTTCTATCCAAGCTCTCACAATATATGTTATATTGAATTTATTATACTATAGTAAATAATTAATTAGCTTAATTCTAACTACTCTGTATGTCTGATAACCCCATGCGGATGCGGGAATTTCTGGATGCCAATTCGCCTTTTGTCTATTTTTTCTTTGAAGGTTTAACACATGAATTAATAATCGATTTTGACAAGGAGATCCTAGTTCTTCGTCCATCTAATGATGACAGAAAGTCCCATCGTAATGAATTTGAAAAATCAGGTGGTAATCTGCTGTATCTTAATTTTTTACATGATGCAAAAGAAAAGTCAATTACAATAACAGATCAAAATGGTATAGAGATTATTCACTTAAACTATCTTAGCTATTTTAAACATGGAAGGTTCTAATCAATATCCCTCTCAGTCTGATTTACATTAGTCTAAAACTATAAAAGTAGCCGATAGTGATGGCTAATTAATTCTCAATTTTTTTATTTTATTTATACATTCGATATAGAACAACTATAATAAAGTCCTACTCATTGACTTCTAATGCCTTTCTAAACTTTAACCAATGTAAGGATGAGAATTTAATGAAACATACCAATTAAAAAATCAAAAGTTTTTGAAAAATTTTGTAATTATGGTTTGTCACATAACAACCCCGCGACTATACATGATACAAAATTCTTTGCAATAGAGCCGCTAGGATCTAGATTTGGATTATAGATAGTTATGGTCATTCCAATTGCCTTTTGAGACGAAATAAGGGATTTTAGAAGATAGGATAATTCGGAAAATTCTAATCCGCCATTATCCAGTCTATAGTCAACCGCAGGCATTATTCTGTCATTCAATACATCAGCATCTAAATGGATCCAAAAACCAGACAAATGCTCACTTGTTAGAAAATTTGAAACTGCAAGAGAAGAGGCTTTTTTTATTCCTAAATTTCTTACATCAGAAAGATCCAATACCTGCATATTGGTATTTCTTACATTGTTACTTCCGTAACTCATTGATTGTTCATCATCGCGATATCCAAAAACAATGATATCCTCATCTCTAACAAGTGGTTTTAGACCTTCAATATTAGAAAGAATATCCGGTCCTCTGCCTGACACAAAAGACAATTCCATATCAGCAACTTCCCCAGTTGTTGAGGCCTGAGGTTGATAAAAATCAGAATGTCCGTCAATAAAAAACAATCCATATCTACCAATTTTTCTCAATCCTAAAAGGACGCCAATGAGAATGCTGCAATCACCTCCTAATACGATCGTAAAATTCTTTTTTTCTATTTCAATTTTTACCATTTTAGAAAGGTCTTTTGAAAATAACGCAATAGAACTACCATTCAACAAATGTGTGATAGGATCTCGAGTACGATCGTAGTGCATTGATGGTTGAACATGGCCTACAAAAGTTGCATTCAATCTATCCATTAGTCCTGCATTCTTCAATGCTTTCGGAAGATTTTGTACCCCAGTATTTTGTAATCCAAGTATTGAAGGGGCATCTATTATTACATACCTTGGTCCTTTTGCCAATCTAGATAATAAAACATGAAGTTATTTTTTAGGTTATGTAAATTAATAATTAAATAGAATCAGACATCAGAATTGTATTTGGTAAATATTTAAGAGAACTTGTCGCTACATCTAAAAAAGGAAAATCGATAATAATCTTCGAGTTTAAAGAAAATTCTCATTGGGATTAGATTCAGAGCTAAATGTGTTATATTTGAAATATTAAATGATTAATAGAACAAAAGAAGTAGGAGGATGTGGAGAGGAAGGAGAAGATTAATTAGCTCTGTGCTAATGCATTGCTTCCAGTATTCTCTTGACTTTGGACGTTAATGTTGTTACCAGAACCTATTGTATCTCCACCAGAAACTACCTGGCTGTTTTGGCTAGAGGATTGAGATTGGCTGATACTTTGTTCTGCAGAGTTTCCACCC
>DATEIH010000128.1:0-13294 GCA_035279165.1 Candidatus Nitrosocosmicus sp.
ATGATTTATTATTATTGGTGTTTAAACAATGTATTATTTTAATTTTTTTTCATATAGTATTCGTCCATTTAGTTCAATTTTTGTTATCCTTGAAGCTGGGATTGTTTGAAAATTTTCAGAAATTAAGATAAAGTCTGACAATGTAATTAGTTTATAATCATTGTAATCTCTATATGTTACTAGATACGAAGAGGCATCATCTGCATAGAGAGCTTTGCTGATAATTTCTTCCAATTTACCTTTCTTACTCAATAATCATAATTTATTTACATGTCATATATACGCCATTAAATGGTCTTTTCGTCTGATCCACATAGAGGAAACTGATCTATGAATACGATATAAAGATACTATACGTTTTTAATAGCCTGTCGAATGCTAAGTTCTTATCAAATCTATGTTATTTGTATTAATAGCATGAAAGTTAGTAATCTTTAGATCAATAATTCACAAAAGATGATAAACAGTCATGAAATCAACAATAACACATTATATCAATAACAAATTTTCAAAAGATTTAATATTGAACTTCGAAGTAATGTAGTTGGCTAGTTAAGTATGACTCACTGTATAGCAATACATTCCTATAAGGGAGGCACTGGTAAGACAACAATAGCTGCAAATACCGCAGCAATACTTGCAAAAATGGGGAAAAAGGTTGCCATACTAGATTTAGACGTCTATGCACCCAGCCTACATAATTATTTTAAGATAAATCCAAAAAAATGGATAAATGACTTTTTGGATAATAATGCAGATATTTATGAATCGATAATTGATATGACGGATATTCTTTTTAAAGATGATCAAAAGCAGAACAATTTTACAGGGAAACTCTATACTGGATACTCTAATCCAAGCAGAGACGCAATATTTAAATTTGAAATGGGTAATGGAACGGACTATTGGAAAAAACAGTTTAGGAAATTAGTTTTCCTTAGAGAACAAATTATTACCAAGCTCGATACAGATTACATAATTATTGATACGAGTCCAGGAATAAGACATTGGTCCATTAATGCCCTATCAATAGCTGATAAGTTAATACTTACTATGAAAATGGATGATTTAGATATTGAAGGCACAAAAAAACTATTGTTTGAAATTTATACAACATTTGTGCGATTTGGTGCTATTTCTTATATATTGTTGAATCGGATATCAGGATATTGTATTCCGGCCACTACACACGATTCAAATCTTAGTGAAAACCAAGATCATAAGAAAGTTTTGGAAGAACTTCATGCCGTTACGGGTGCAAGCTCTCTTTCCCCCCTGCCATGTTATTGTGACATACAATTTAGTCCTAGAGAGTTTTTGACAGTAATTAACAATCCAAATCATCCATTTTCCTTAAAATTAAGAAGCATCATAAGTGAAATGACAAACAACGTGTAGAATAACAAATATTAATTTTAAATTAGAGAGCATTTCAGTAGAATTACGATAGAATGAGCAAGAAGAAAAAGAATCCAGACGTTGATAGTAACAAGAATAATACTTCTAACAAGGATGGTAATAACGATAATAGTTATTTTGCAAGAGGCCGTAAGAAAAGAAAGCAATATTTAAAAATAATAGTTCCTGCTGTTGTTGGATTAGCAGCGCTTGCAATTGTGTTAGCAATATTTTTTCCCAGTGAAAATGTAGCAGCCAAATATGGTGCGCTAGGATCAGCACATGAACATGCAGCATTATTGATTAATCTAAATGGTACAAACCTAGACCTAGCACAACAAAAATACATGGTGAGGTCTAACTATATTCACGTAGAAACCTACAATCGCACACTGGATGGAACAACAATCCATAAACACTCGTCTAATGTGCCAATTGGTGAATTCCTCAAGAGTATTAGGATGGACGCTTCCAATGGATGTTTTATTACAGATAGTAACCAGCGCTTCTGTGATAATGATCAATACAAACTAAGATTCTTTGTTAATGGTAATGAAACTAAAGACATAATGAGTTATGTACTAAACGATGATGACAGAATATTGATAACATATGGGAAGGATAATACAACTGAGTTAAATAGACAACTACAAGAATTAAACAATTTACCAATTAATAAAAAGTAATATCCCCATTTTTTTATTAGCACAAATATATCATTAATTGGAAAGTAAAGTTTCAACTAACGTAATGATTCAACTCGACTGGAAGCGTAGGATTATTACCCCATTCTCCCCAAGAACCTAGATACATTCTTACTTTTGGATATCCAAGTTGTTTAAGAACAAGATAAGTATTTGCAGCTCGGTAACCACCTTGACAATATGTTATAACTTCTGTTTCTTTTGATATAAAGGAATACAACCTCTCCAAGGCGTCATATTTCAAGAATTTCTCATTTCGAAGATTGTTTGACCAATCAACATTAACGGATTTAGGTATATGTCCCCGGTGAAAAGCACGAGCAACAGATCCATTGTACTCAGCTTGGGAACGACAGTCTACAATTATTACATCCTGTGAATTTTTGTCTACACAGTTTTTCACATATTCTAAATCAGCTATTATCGTCCTATTAGTATAAAAATTGACAGCGGAATGGGAATATTGGTTTGTCTTCATTTCAACTGGATATTTAAGTTTTGACCAGTTTTCAAATCCACCGTCTAATATAAATGAATCAAGATGAGAGAAATAATTTAATAACCAAACACCCCGAGAAGCGGTTGGACCTGAAATATTATCATAAAAGATAACTCTATTAGATGGATTAATTCCTAGATAATTTAATAATAAACTCATTTGTTTTTCAAATTGCAAAATTCCTACTTTAGAGGTATCAAACCAATGGAAATGCATCAAATCGATATTAATTGCACCAGGAATATGACCCCGCGCATACTCAGTAAAGGATCTGGTATCTACAAGTACTAAATTGGAGTGTTGACCCCGTATAAAATCAAGTAAAGACTCACCATTTATAACGGTGTTCAAGGACCTAACTATACATAATCATATAGATAATGCTTTCTAGAAATCCAAAGATAAATTTGAAAAAGTTTTTAATAAAAAGTACTAGAATACATAACGGGCAAGAAATGGCAAGAAAAGCGGCAAAGGCAAAATCAGAGGAAAATGGTCTTCCCGAATGGGCCGACAATGAACTGAAAAATGCAAATTTTCAAATACTAGACACGATTAACAGAACAGGTTATTTTCTAGACATAAATGAACAAACCAAAAAAGCAGATATTCAGCTCTACGAATCACTACCCGACGGTAGAACAATAATTGAAGAAATCGATTTAATAGATGATTTAAAGGTTTCAGAACTTATGAAAGGTTTCGTATATGAGTATAAAATCAAAATATCAAAAGCCAAACTAAGTGATCAATTATGTGAATTATTAAAAACCAAGTATCAAATTGATATGGACGAGATTTTTAAATTTGATTTGGAGAGTGCGCAAATGATGGATGTAGAATCAGATTTTGATCCAAATAAGAAGGAGAAGGATGAAGATGAAGAGGAATAATAAATGCAATTCAGTCAAAGTTTTTGCGAAATTGGCTCTCAATAATTGAATCAATTATCGCAGGAAACAAACCTTTGAACGGTACGGATAATCCAGCTATGGCGGGTACAAAAATCTGAAATGAATCGGATGTAAGCGAGTTTAACACCGCCTTGGAAACGGTTTCCGGCTTTAACATATATTTCATAGGGGTCTTATTCTTAAAATATTCGTTATTAAAAAAATTGGTCTTTACGCCTATTGGACTTATAACAGATATCTTTACACCCGTTTTTCTTAATTCACGACGTAAGGACTCAGAAAAACCCAACATAGCAAATTTTGATCCACAGTACGCAGCCATCCCAGGTATACCAAAACTGGAAGCTAAGGAGGCAACATTAATTATATGACCACTATTTCTTCTAATCATTGAATCAAGAAAAATTTTTGTAAAATAAATCATGCCAAAATAGTTAGTGAAACTGACTTTTTCAATTTCCTCAATAGATGTTTTTTCAACCTTCCCAAATATGCCTATCCCTGCATTATTGATTAGAACATCTATGTACCCATATCTTTCGAGTATCAGATCACCAACGCGCTTAACCTCTTCTTTTTTGGACACATCACAACTTAGTGTCAGTATTTCAAAGTCCCTGTCCTTCATCGGTACAACAGAATCATTCAGTCTATCAATATTTCTGGCTATTAGAATCAAGGCTTTCAAACCAAATTGTGAAAAATCGCTTGCAATGCATCTACCTATTCCGCTTGATGCACCAGTAATGAGGACTACCTTGTTTTTTAATAGGCCGGTTAAAATCTTCATCATATAAAAAAGAATTAATCGTTATTTAAAATACTATCAATCAGCTCGACTATCAGGTGTAGTGGAAGAGGGTGGAGTAGATTTTGAATAATTAGTTCCCAATGCCACCCTCATCAATGCAATCCACATTATCACTAACGGCAAATAGTAAGAAGCTATTCTCCATGCAATTATGACGTTTAATTGATTGATATCATTTATTATGTTACCAATTTGCGTAACGTTATTCAATTGATTGATATATGCCCATAATCCCCATTCAGCTAAACCGGAACCTCCTATTGTGATGGGAAGGGTACCCAAAATTGTGGAAGAAGCCGTAGCCATAAAAGACATAAAAAGACCAATGTAAATATCTACTGAACCAGTTAAAACCAGAAATGATAGACCTTGGAAGATAAATGCGACCACTGTAATTGCAATGCCCACTGAAAATATTTTGACAGATTTAAATGAACTAAAGTTTTCTCTGCTCATTATGCACAAATCATCCAATGCTTTATTAACAGAATTGATCCCCCGCTGAGCTTTTTGTTCTGAAATAAATTTTTTCGCTAATCCCAAAGAAAACGAAGGTAATCGGATATTTTTTTTTGCTGAATATATCAAGATAAAAAACCAGAATCCAAATGTAGGGGCAGCGATCGCAACAATTAACAGACCAATAAACACGGACCCGTTAGCTATTGCAATAAATCCAGCGATAAAAGCTAAAATTGTACCAACAAATACATCGGCGATAATTTCCATAGTAGTAACCCAAGCGGCTCGTCCCGCTGGCACACCACTCTTAGTCAAAAAAGCAATTCGGACTAGTTCGCCACCAATATAAGAAGGAGTAGTTTGAGTTACAAATTCTCCAGCTAACCGGGCAAAAATAATTTTCCAAAATGAACTGACATTCTTTCCAATGAATTTTCGAACAAAATAATAAAACCTAACTGCTTGAAGAAAAATTCTTATCATTGTTGCAAGAAAAGAAAGTAAAAAAGGGATAATACCTACAGATAAAACATCATTTAGCGAAACTGGAGTAAACAGAAAAATAAGCATTATGGGTATAACACTTACAAGAATGAAAATTATTCGCCAATTCAAGGTATATCAACTAGTTCGAAAGAAGGAATATAATAATCATACAAATATAACAATAAAATTAGAATAGCAATTATAAAATTTTTAAAATGCATACAATATTCGTGACTGGTACGGCAGGTTCAGGGAAAACACTATTGACTTCGAGACTGTTGGAATGGTATAACAACAATGATGTCTCACCAATTTCAATTAATTTGGATCCAGGAGTATCTAGTTTGCCGTACGATCCAGATATAGACGTGAGAGAGTTTATTGATTTTTATTCGATAATGGATGATTACAAGTTAGGACCAAATGGGTCACTGATATTGGCTAATGACCTTATATCAACAAAAATAGATGAAATCCAAAGTCAGGTTCAGGAACTTAATCCTGATTATGTAATAATAGATACTCCCGGACAAATAGAACTATTTGCTTTTAGGTCTAGTGGTCCTTATTTTATTTCAAATTTTTATGCAGATTCTAAAGTAACACTATTTACCATAGATGGGACATTAGCAATATCTCCAATTAGTTTTGTTTCTTTGATGTTCTTGTCACAATCAGTCAGATTACGTCTAAACATTCCACAGATCAATGTCCTAACGAAACGAGATAAAATAATTGAGCAGTTAGCAGAAATTTTGGATTGGTCAAACTCCATTACCTCACTTCAAGACTCCCTAAATCTTGAAAAAAATTCAGAGCAATCTTTATTGGGTAAGGACATTATAAAAACGCTTTATAAAAGTGGAAATATGCTGAGCCCCATTGCAGTATCTAACTTAACTATGAATGGAATGATAAATTTAACTGCAGCATTATCAAGAATACTAACACAAGGTGAGGAGGAGCAGAAACACGAATGAAAAAAGAAAAATATGAAAATGTAGCTGAATATTTAGAATGCACTGCTACAGCATCTGCATCAACTGCAAATTTGGGTCCCGGATATGACGTATTTGGACTAGGTCTGGATGTACTATATGATACAGTATCTATCAAAATAGAGAGAAAAACAATAGCAAACAAAAACAATGTGAAAATAATTATGAATGGCGATATGGGCAAAAGTATTCCAAATGATCTTGAATCTAATTCTGCAGGCAAGGTAGCAAAAAAAATTATCTCAGATTATAATTTATATAATTACAACTGTTTAATCGAAATTAGAAAAAATATTCCGCCGGGTTATGGGATGGGAAGTAGTGCAGCATCAGCAGTAGCAACTGCAGTTTCACTAAACGCATTATTTGGACTAAATATTGAGGATACAAAATTACTTGATTATTCTGCCGAGGGCGAACTCGCGAGTGCAGGTGTAAAGCACTTTGATAATGTCGCCGGCTCGCTTTTTGGAAATTTTGTAATCGTAAAGACTCGTCCAAAATTAGAATTTATCAGGATAGATTCACCAAATAATCTATCTATGGTTATATGCGTACCACTTATTCAAGTTCCTAAAATGAAGACAGAGTTTTCAAGAAAAGTTATTCCTCAGCAAGTACCTTTGGAAAATATGGTTCATAATGTAGCTAATGCATGTTCCGTAGTTGCAGGTTTTTATCGCAAGGATGTAGAAATGATTTGTAATGGTATAAACGATAGTGTCATAGAACCTGCCAGAAAGAAATTGATCCCAGGATATGAAAAAATAAAGGAAAGATCCTTAGAAGCAGGAGCAATGGCTTTTACTATTAGTGGAGCTGGTCCTTCTACGGTAGCTTTTTTAGATTCAAACAAGAAGGGGCTGCGCATATCAGAAGTCATGGAAGAGGAATACGATAAAATAAATATCAAATGTAAAACATTTATATCTAAATCCGGTAATGGATCAAAAATAGTTTCGTTGAAATGAAAATCCCGGCTTTGGAAAATAGATCATTTTTTAGTATTTTTATTGAGGAATGCCCCCATCATTTTCTGTCTATCTTCATGAGCAAAACACAAAGCCCAACCATAAATTTCCAATCGCAAACCAGTATCAATATCCGCATCCATCCCCTTATTAATTAACATTTTACTGATTTTTACTGCATTAAAACTATTTTTAGTGATCTCCTTAGCAAAAGTTATACAATGTTCCAAAAGTTTTCTATTTAGTAACTTTGAGAGCGCAACACTTTTCTCCTTTTCATTATTTTGATCGATAGATGGATCTAAATTAGACTTTTCTTCATCTGATAAAGAAATAACGTGGTTAACTAGTCCAATAGTAGCAGCTTCATGGGCGGTAATCATTTTTCCGGTAAAAATCATTTCTTTAGCTTTTGCTGGTCCAACTACCCTAAGTAGTCGCTGTGTACCGCCCCATCCAGGAGGAATACCAATAGTTACTTCGGGTTGACCAATCTTTGCATTTTCGGATGCGATTCTTATATCACAAACTAAAGATAGTTCACAGCCACCACCTAGTGCAAAACCATTTACTGCAGCAATTACAGGTTTCTCCATCTTTTCAATTTTATTTAGCACAGATTGTGCAGACGAGGCATATTTTTCAGCAGTTATGGCGTCAATATTTACCATGTATGAAATATCAGCACCAGCGCAGAAAGATCGTTCTCCTGCCCCGGTAATTACTAGCGCCTTGATCCCCTCATCTGCAGAAATTATGTCGACTGCTCTGGACAGTTCGAATATTACATCAAGATTCATCGCATTCAAAGCTTCAGGTCGATTTATCCTCAATATCGCAATTTCATTAAGTAAATCTATTTGAATATATTTCATGGAAGACATAAACAAACTTCAATGGTTCTTTAAAATAAATCTTATTAAATTTCATTCAATGAAATCCATATCATTGTTTTTATTATTATCTTTTTGCAAAAATTCTCTTCTTGCATTGTTCATGAGTTTAAACAAAGATTCTAGCGATTTGATATCAACATCAGGACTATTTGGATTTTTCATCTCCCGAAGCTGTTTAGTAAATTTTTTGGCAATATCGTACAAGTTAATTTTTTCGGCTAGACTAATGAATTCTTCTTTTTCAAAAGGCTTTGGAAGAACTTCGGGTACACTTTTTAGAGTAGAAACGTATTCAACGAATGCTTTTTTGGGCCAAGCAGATGCGAACATTATTCGTTGATCGCCTTTTAATTCCAAGATTTCTTTTGCAATATGTAAGCCATTTTGATTAGAAGACATATCTTTTGATGGCAAATCGTAATCAAGGACAACTAAATCAAATATGTTACTATCCGGTTCATGACCTTCGTCATCCGGTTGAATCGACTTTACGTATTCTAATATTCCATCTTCATAGTTTTTTGCAATAACGTAATCATGTTGATTTTCTTCTAACCATATAGAATACAATTGACAAATATCATCATCATCCTCAATGATTAGAACATTCATACTAACCCAGTTAAAGCAGACGAATAATAAAATTTTACTATAATTCGATTAATATTTTTAATTCACTTGTTCATTATGTAGAATTTTTACAAATGCGTTGAGAGAAAGTGGTTTATAGATAAAGTGATCATACATCACATTATTATTCAAAAATTCCATAGCTTCCTTGTTTATCTTACTAGAGGACATAAAATAACCCTTAATTTTCTTATCTCTCTTTTTTAGATCATCATATAAGTCAAAGCCATCTAGCCCTTTGACATTAATACCTAAGAATACCAATGAATATTTTCCTGGAACAAATCTTTCTATCGCATTATAGGGATCTTCAAAATAATCGATATCATATCCTAGACTCACGATCGATTCTTTGACAGTTTCCAAATTTTCTGAATAATCATCAATAATTAAGAGTTTAAGATTGGTAGAACTATTATAGTCATACTGATCAGGCATATTTGTCCCTTTCAATGGGATTTTAATGAGAAATTTTGCTCCAATGTCGTCTATCCTATTTCCAACAACAATGCTCCCCCCATGGATTTCCACAATCTTTTTTGAAATAAACAATCCAAGTCCGGCCCCTCCGGAATTTGGATAGAACTTGGTAAAGACTCTTTCTGGATCATCATCCAGAATACCAGGTCCTTCATCTTCAATTAACACATTAGCATAGAATTCATCGTCATTCTCAAAGACACTGATAATAATCTTATTTCCTTCATTCTTTTTTGTAAAAAAATAAGAATTATTTAGGATGTTTTCAAATGCTTGTTTAATGTATTCCTTATCAGCTTCTATAAAGACATTAGGACGCCCTTGAAAAAGTATCCTAATACCCGAAGAGTCTTTGTTTGAAAATTGATTATAATCTCTAGCAATAATCTCCAACAGTTCGCATATATCAAAAATTTCAAAATCTAATTTCAGCGGATTTGCTTCAATTTTAGAAATATCCAAAATATCATTTGCAATATTTTTCAGTTTTTCAGCATTCTTTATAATAATATTGAGATAATCCAACATATCAGGATCTTCTATTTTTGATTTTAGTGTTTTAGAAAATCCTATAATAGGTAATATAGGATTTCTTAATTGATGGGAGGCAATATCAACAAAATCCTGTTGAAAAATATTACGTTTTTCAAGGACAATATTCTTATCAATAGTGCTCCAGATATTTACAAAAATAACATAGAAAAAAGTAACAATATCACCAGTAAGCGAATCAGATAATTTACAGGTAAACATTCGCTTATCAGTATTGTAATCGATTTTAAAAAAAGAAACTTCATTTTGGTTAGTAATAATTGTAATCATGTGTTCGGCGGGTTCAGCTGACGATTGGACATTTTTTACTTGTATATTCTTAAAAGGCTTGAAAAAATCCACTATTGAATCATATTGATCGCTATCCTTACATGAAATCAACAGACGTATTGCAGGCGAATTCGCGTCACTATTTGCTTTCAAAAAATCGTAGAATGAATTCTTTTTTAAGAAAAGAAATGAATAATAAGAATTTAAAAAAATATCAACTTGTTGTTGATCGGACCCTTTGAATACCTTATCTAAGTTGAAATCCAATGTATTTTGAGATTAATTTTTGTCTACTTTATTATTTTCTTTTTTGTGTCAAAAACATCATCCAACATTACTTCTAGATCATCTTCAAATTTCTTCAATATTCTTCGTAAACTCTGTTCTAATTCCTTTACGCGTTTTTCTGTTTCGAGTTTAAATATTTCTCTAGAGATTGCAGAATATACATGGAAATGTCCTCCTTCTTTCAAAGTTCTGCTTTCTTTTACACATATTCCCAATCCTGTTAATTTTTGTAAAGATCTAAATACCGTACTCTTGTCACGATTGACAGCTTTAGACAAATCTTCTAAAGTCATTTGTTTGTTATTATGTGCTATTAAGGTAAGTAGTAAATCCATATCTAATGGTGACAAGTCATAGATATAAATAAAAAGATCCTTTAACGTTGCGCTCATACGAGTGATTGCATTAATTGATGACGACGGCATTTTACATATATTACTACACTTTCAAGCTATTTAAAATTATCTACAAAAACATCTATAAGAATCGATTAAGTTGCGAAGTTGAAATAAAAATCGAAAAAATTATTTAATATAAGAAATCAGCTTTTCAAACAAAGAATGGCTTTCATGCACCAGCCATTCCATTTCGGAGCTCAACTCCTCGATGTTCCTCATTGGATTCTGCTTCTGCAGCTGCTTTATGCATCTCAGACATTGCACATCCCATTTGAGCCTCTGGTTTGCCCTTTCTCATAATACCACGATATAACCCAGCTTCTAATGTCTGTCCATGTTCTTTTTCCCAATCTTCAACCGGTATACTGTATTTCTTCTGTATCCTATCACGGTACCATTCTGGTATTACATTAAATGCACAGAATGGTACTATACGCAAGTCGGGAGTCAAATAGTGAATGTCACATCTCTGTAATCTCTCAAGATCCTCGTTATACTTATCTTGGAAATGCATCATGCCCAAGAATAATGATCTTACATGCCATGAACCTACAGAATCAAAGTTCTGTTTGAGAAGAATACTTGAAAACATGCGTCCTAAATCAAGCCCGTATGGTTGTTTGCTGCGATCTACAAACTGGTTAAGTTTTCGTATTACTTCCAACATAGTCCAATACCTATTCGATCCCGATTTAATTTCTTCAGTTTTTTCTTCGAAATACTCCAAGAGACCCTTTATATCAACAAAGGAGGTTAAAGGTGTCAGCTTCTTTGTTTGAACATCTTCAAAAACGTATGTTCCAGCACCACATGCAAAGTGGATAGATAATTCATATTTTGGTTTCTTGCTAAATGCCTCTATCACATTGGTTAAAGGCATACAGGATGGAACAGGAAACCAGCCATCTTTTGATATTTCACCATTAGTTTGTTCTTCAATTCGTTCAATGCAATCGGGTATTGTAATTCTATATTTTTCTCTTTCTTTTTTACTCATTCGACCAGTTAATGACACTGGTTGGAAGTTAACAGCATGAACTACATCCATATTTTTTTGAGCAAATCGTATTATGCCACCTAATTCATGATCGTTAATAGATTTTATTACAGTTGGAACAAAAACAACAGTCATACCACACTTTCTGGCAGATTCTAGTGTGTATGGAACTTCCCAGTGATTTTTGGGATTAGTTCTAGCCGTTACTCCATCAAATGACAAATACAGATTACTAACGCCAGACATTCGAACTTGTCTCATGGTTTCTGGTGAAAGTGCCAGTTTTATGCCATTAGTGTTGAGTTGTACATGATCTACACCCTCTTCTTTCATTATTTTGATTAGTTCTGTAATGTCGTCTCTTAACATTGGCTCACCGCCAGTAATTTGAATTGAATTGCCTGCTATAGGCCTCTCAGCCTTCAAGGTTTTCATCATTGCACGTACTTGTTCGTGTGAAGGTTCATATAGGTAAGCACCCTCTAACCCCTTTTTAACATAAAAGAAGCAATACCAGCATGTAAGATCACATCTGTTCGTGACTATCATATTTGCTAAGCCAGAATGTGAGAGATGGTTAGTACATAACCCACAATTAGTAGGACAGGCACATTTATCAACCATTACATTGGGAGATTGTGCGCCTTTTCCATCCATCCAATAGGTACTAAATTTCTTGTACATTTCATATGAGCCAAAGTATAATTCCTCACACTCACCATGGCTAGGACAAGTTTTTGTCATGAAAACTTTGCCTTCTCTTTCAAAGACCTCAGCGTCTAGAATCATATTGCAATCTGGACAGATACTCTGAGTATATCTAATGGTACGTTTAGAACCAATAGTTTTACTAGTTAAATTGGAAATTTGTATTAGATCCATAATGTTGACCTTTAATACTGCACTCGATTAACTTTATAAAGATGATCTGACAAATCCTACGGTGTTTAGTCAGTAAAGTACAATATTGATGAAAGATTTAATATCCAAGTTTCAACTAGTCACATAAAACTATGGAAATTAGCGACAAGGCCAAGAAATCTATGGAAAGCCTTGGATTAACAAACTATGAAATTCGAGTATATACTTCGTTGTTGTTTGCCAGTTCAAATACGGCATCAGAAATCAGTAAGAAATCAGGTGTACCATACTCGAAAATCTATGATGTCCTAAATAGTCTGTATGTAAGAGGATGGATATATTCGGATAATCAAAGACCTCAGAATTTCTTTCCTAAATCACCATCAAATGCAGTGGAAGCCATGATGATAGAAATGGAGAACAATTTGAGGAGTAATAAAAATGTCATTATCAATGAATTAATGCCTATCTATGAAAAAACTGGATTAAAAGAAAAACCAGATATCTGGGTGGTAAGTGGATTATACAACATAGCAATAAAAGTTACTGAAATAATCCAATCAACAAAGGAAGAGCTTTTAATAGCCATCCCCAAAATTCCAGAGAATGTTGTAAAATCGATTCAACCAGTACTTCGTGAACTTTTCGAAAAAGGAGTAAAAATTATAATTTTAGCGTC
>DATEIH010000129.1:0-2027 GCA_035279165.1 Candidatus Nitrosocosmicus sp.
AGAGGATATCCAAATCCAATTATTGTAGAAGTATGCATTTCAATTGGAATAGCAAAATCTTTCCGAAGTTGATCTTCTAATATTCCTGTAAAAATGCCCGATCCTATCCCGTAATTCCATGCTGTTAATTGCATATTTTGAAGAACTCTCCCTGCATCAATTAAATGAAATTTGTATTTTGGATTAGTTAAAATAATTATTGCAAAATTTGCCTCTGCTATCCAACTACCACTTGTACTATCTTCTGAGAGTTTCCTAAGATTTGCTTTTTTCTCTACTAAAATAAATCTCCAATGTTGGGTGTTAAGTCCAGTTCCTGTTGACCTAGCAGCTTCTAATATCTTTTGTTTATATTCAACAGGAACGTTATGTTTGTTAAATTCCCTTATATCTAATTTGGTTAATATGCATTGATAAGCATCCATAAATATACAATGATAGAATGTTTTATTAATATTTTAAAGTTATATTACTAATTGTTGTACTTGCTAACATAGGTTACAATTTCATTTACTGACATCGGTAACACTTTCTAGTATTCTGCTAGGAAGTGTATAAAAAATAGAATTACAAACAAAATTTAATCTCATACATGAGAAAGAAAGAATGGACAGGAGAGACTGTCACTAATATTTGTGCTAGATATCAAGTATCTAGAAAGTCGTACTACAAGTGGAAGGACAGGTATCTTGAAAATGGAATAAATGGTCTGCAGGACAAAAGTAGAAAACCATACAATATACAACCAAGAAAAGTAACAAAAGAGTTAGAGCAGGAAATACTGGATTTACGTATAACAAAAAGATTTGGATGTAATCGTATCAGATTCCGACTAAAAAGATTGAAGGAGATATCATTCAGTACTAAAACCATATACAAAATACTGAAAAGACATGGCCTGAACAGTCTGGAATGTAAAATCAAAAACAGAAAATGGAAAAGGTTTGCAATGAAAAAACTAAATCAGATGGTACAGATGGATATATTGGGACCATTTTATCTTGAAAATTCTGCTCAAAAGAACTATTTTATCAGTTGTGAAGACGATTGTTCAAGAAAGGTAACAAGTGAATGGTCTGAAAGAAAAAAGAGTATAGATGTACTAGATTTACTGGAAGATTACATTGTAGAAAATGGTAAGCCTAACAAGGTAATGCATGATAACGGTAAACAGTTTACATCCAAAATATTCAGACGTTTTCTACAACGTAACAATATAAAAGATAAATCCATACCTGCCAGATATCCACAACTACAGGGTAAAATTGAAGCCTATAACAAGATTGTTAAAAATGAGTTTTTAGCAGTAGAAAATATTTTTGATGTAGAAGAAGGTAAGAAAATGTATTCTATGTTTGTCAAAGCATATAATGAAGAAAGAGAACATGGTGGTATCAATGGTTATACTCCATCTCAAATGTTCCTTTCTAAAGGAAGATTAAATAGTTGTAATAATAACAAAATAGTCAAGCAGATAAAAGAAAGTGTTACCCATGTTGGTAAGTGAATCTGTTACCTATCTGTGTAAGTACAACAACTAAGATACAAATACTTAAATTTTGTTTGTTGAATTTATTTTTGTTTGACTGAAAGACCAGAATAGAAGATATATGTGTGTGTAGATCATGAACCTCAATGAACCTTCCACTATAATTTAATCAAATTATCACTAAGGTAAATTATAATTTCATTCTTGAATGTTCGTCTGTTGTATATATGGGTGTTACAGAGGCTACGATATAACACCCTACCCTTGAAATAAATGTGTTAAATGTTTATGCCCATAGTAGCAACAATAGTAAAAGTAATTTAATTTAAAAGGTTGTTGATTTTTGGGTGTTAGAAGAATGGAGCGATAGCCTCTAACACCTCACCCATGAAAACTCAAGCCAAGTCTGGCTCCAGCAAATATATTTATCACTACAAGTTGTTCTTATAAATTAGACAATAAGTCTATAAAAATTATCTAAATTATAGAATTAAGATTTTTTCTTTTGCTCTGTTGGTATGCTGAACGTAAATGTCGA
>DATEIH010000130.1:0-17700 GCA_035279165.1 Candidatus Nitrosocosmicus sp.
CACTAATCAGGAAGTTCATAGCTTATCAAATAATAAAGAAGGATTGACAATCTTGGCGTTCTTCCCTGCAGCCGGGTCCCCAGTTTGTACTGTTGAAATGTGTAATTTCAGAGATACTCTTAGTAGCTTAAAAAAAGAAAATATAACTGTCTTGGGAATATCAGTTGATACTCCTTTTGCAAATAAAGTATTTGCCGAACACCATAACCTAAACTTTCCAGTCTTAAGCGACTATAATAGGGAAGTGATCGAACAGTACAATGTTGTAATGCCTAGTTTAGGTAAATTAAAAGATTTCAAAGTAGCTAAAAGATCCATATTCATTGTGGACAATATCGATCATAAGATAGTGTATAAATGGGTATCAGACAATCCACTTATCGAACCCAATTATGAAGAGATAAAGACTATAATCTCATGATAATCTGATATTCTTTTAATTGTCTAAATGATTCATCAATTGCAGCAGCTAGTAGGCAATATATTGATATATTAATCAAGAATTGCTACAATATCATTTCTTGATATACTTTGACCTTCTTTAACTTTGAGATCTCGTACGGTTCCATCTCTGGGTGACTTTATAGCAACTTGCATTTTCATAGATTCCAAAACCACGATATTATCCCCCTGTTTAACAGCATCCCCTTTATTTACCGATAATGATATTACCCTTCCAGGTATCTGACTGGATATTGTATTCAGGGAAGAAGCGCCTCCTAAATTGGCTCTTGACTTTTCAATTATTTCAGTTAATTTTGCATGTTTCTTGAGACCCATTGACTGGCCATCTAAAAGTATCTTTAATTCTGTGCTTGTAACTTCAAGAATTTTAATTTCATGAAAAGCATTATCAAATAAGAATTCAAATTTATCTGATTTCATATCCAATACTTTTATGAGGTGATCCATTCCATTGATTTGGACAATTAAATTAGCGTCCTTATCAAAACCTAAGATTTTACCTTCAAACTCTTCTGGTATATCGTCAACCTTTATTTCCATTCTATTTCAAGCAACCCCGCCAAATTTCCAAGTATTCTGAAGAGTATGACCTGTCTTTGAAGGACGTTTCAGATTTTCAGTTTGGATGATCGCAGATGCTACTGCAGGTAAAAGCCTTTTTTGTCTATCAGAATTCTTAGCCTTTAATTCTTTTTTCATTTTCTCTATGATAGAATACCTATCAAGGTAATCTGTTGACAAATCACCATTAATAAAGTGTTCATCATTCATTATGGTTTTGTACAATGGGATGGTAGTATTTATTCCCTCAATCATAAATTCGTCTAAAGCATTTCTCATCCTTCGACGTGACTCATCAAACGATGATCCCCAAGTTATTAGCTTCGCAGTCAATGAGTCATAAAAGCCTGAGACTGTGCATCCTGGATACAAATAAGTATCTACACGTATGCCGGGACCATATGGTAAATTGCAATCAGGCACTTTACCTACAGAAGGTGCAAAGTCATAGAATGGATCTTCTGCATTGATACGACATTCCATTGCGGCACCATTAAATCTGAGATCGTGTTGCTTGAAGGGGATCGGTTCGCCATTTGCAATCGATATTTGCAACTTTACCAAATCCAGGCCCGTAACAAGCTCGGTAACAGGATGTTCAACCTGCAATCTAGAATTAATCTCTATAAAATAAAAATTACCTTGTGGATCGCATAAAAATTCAGCTGTTCCTGCATTTAGATAGTCAACTGCATCAGCAGCTCTCTTTGCAATCTCCCCAATTTCATTTCTCTTTTCAGAAGTCATTATAGGAGAAGGAGACATCTCAATTAATTTTTGGTGTCTTCTTTGAATAGAACATTCTCGCTCAAATAGATGTCTGGTGTTACCATGCGAATCCCGTACCAATTGAAATTCTATGTGTCGAATTTTCTCCAAGAACTTTTCGACAAACAGTGCAGCTTTGCCGAAGGCAGCTTTTGACTCTGCAGAGGCCATTTCAAATTCCTGTCTCAACTCTTTTTCGTCCTTTGCAAATCTGATTCCTCTTCCCCCTCCACCATACGCAGACTTTAGTAAAACAGGATATCCTGCTTCGTTTGCAATTTCAGCCGCTTTATCAACGTCTTCAATAACTCCTTCACTACCTGGAACTGTTGGAACTTCAGCCTGTTTCATTATGCGCTTGCATTTCATTTTATCACCAGTGAGATCCATCGCTAGACTCTTTGGTCCGATGAAAATAATGTTATTTTTCTCGCATAATTCAGCAAAAGTTTCATTTTCTGAAAGAAATCCATATCCTGGATGTATAGCATCCACTCCTGCTTTTGCAGCAACCTCCATTATGCGGCTCATGTTCAGATAGCTTTGAGCAGGAGCCGCCGGGCCTATATGATAAGCTTCATCAGCTCTTTTAACGTGGATAGAACTTTTATCTTCATCAGAATAAACTGAAACTGACTTTATTTCAAGTTCCTTACAGGCTCGAATAATCCTGAGGGCAATTTCTCCGCGGTTGGCAATTAATATACTAGTTATTTGTTTTGACATCCAATCACCTATCTACAAGTTAATATTCCCATGTTTTTTCCATGGTCTACTCTCTTTTTTGTTAGAAAGGGCATTGAGGGCACTAATTATTAATGGTCTGGTTTCCATAGGGTCAATAACAGAGTCAATTGTTCCTCTTTCAGCAGCTATGTACGGGTTTGCAAATTTGTTTCGATACTCTTTTGCCAAACTTTTCTTCTTACTTGCAGCATCTGAAGAATCTTTTAAACTTTTCCTGTGTATTATAGTGATAGCTGCTTCTGGTCCTAGTACTGCAATTTCAGCTGTCGGCCATGCAATGTTCAAATCTGTACCAAGATTCTTACTTCCCATCGCGATATAAGCTCCTCCATACGCTTTGCCGATAATACATGTAATTTTTGGAATGGTCGCCTCACAGTATGCAAATAAAAGTTTACTTCCATGTCTGATAATTCCATTGTGTTCTTGGTCAGCGCCGGGTAAATATCCAGGAGTATCTACAAGTGTAATTATAGGAATATTAAAAGAATCACAAAATCTAACAAATCTTGCAGCCTTATTAGAAGAGTGTATGTCTAATGCACCAGCTAAAAATAAAGGCTGATTTGCGATGATACCTACAGATCTACCTCCCATTCTTGCAAAGCCAACCACTATGTTTTCCGCAAAGAGTTCGTGGACCTCGAAGAAATTACCATTATCAACAATAGAAGTAATAATTTCCTTCATGTCGTAAGATTGATATGGATTGTCCGGTAAAACATTTATTAGATTAGTATCCAAACGGTTAGGGTCGTCAATATCAGTTGCTAAAATTTCTGGGTCTTCTTTGTTATTTTGAGGAAGATAAGAAAGCAATGTTTTAATCTTGTCCATGCAGTCAACCTCGTCCTTCGCCACGAAATGTGCAACTCCAGATTTTGTAGCGTGAGTTCTAGCGCCTCCCAATTCCTCAAATGTAACTTCTTGACTTAAAACTTCTTTTACAACCTCAGGTCCAGTCACAAACATTTGTCCTACATTTTCAACCATTATAACAAAATCTGTCATAGCTGGAGAATACACAGCTCCGCCAGCACATGGTCCAATGCTAGCAGTTATTTGTGGTATAACACCCGAAGCAAGAGCATTCCTGAGAAAAATATCACCATATCCGTCTAGACTCGACACACCCTCTTGGATCCTTGCCCCACCTGAATCAAGAATACCAACAAGGGGACAACCCACCTTTAGTGCGAGTGTCATAACCTTAGATACTTTTTTTCCAGCCATTTCTCCTAACGAACCACCCAAAACAGTAAAATCATAAACGTAGATGAACACTTGTCTACCGCCAATGGTTCCAAATCCAGTTATCAACCCATCACCATAATATTTTTTTACTTCAGGGTCATCACCTCTATGAGTTACAAATTTGTCAATTTCTGTAAACGTATTTGGATCTAATAAAAGATTTATGCGCTCTCTCGCAGTAAGCTTCCCCTTGGAATGCTGAGATTCAACTTTATCTGGACCTCCACCTGCTTCAGCACTGTGTTTTCGGTCGTAATATTGTTTTAGTTTTTCCTCACGCATATATTATGTTTTTAATCCTAAACAGTATTAAATATAGATTTTGCTAAGAATAATTGCTTATTCATCTTATGGGCCAAGTGGATTTACTTATCTAGTCCTTTTCTCGAAGTTCACGTAAACCACTCCTGCCTCCCTTAGCCCTTCTAAAATAATTCAAACCAAGATTGTAATTTTCATATAATGATTCAAGGGTTTCGATTTCCATTCGTAAGAAATCTTTTTCATAATTAGAAGATTTATCTGAGTTTTGTAAGTCTTGTAACCTTTTCACTTTTTCTGCCAAGAGTTTACTAACATTATATTCATATTCGCTTGACAATATATACCACTATTATCGTATATGACTATGCATTTTAATCTTTTTGTAAAATTCAATAAATCATATTAACCGGCTTTTATATTTTTTGAGAAGGCATGTTTATATTCTTCAAATATATCTAGGTCTGAGCGAGATAAGCAAGTTGAACAAAAAAATGTTTCCAATGCACTAATATTTCTTTCAAGTTTTAAAAGTGTCATTATCAGACTTTCATGAAAATCAATTCGATTCCCGCATATGAAACACCTTTCCTTATTTTGTCGTTGTGTGATAAAGTCGGCTAGTAGGTCGTCCCCATTCTTTTTGCCTTGGCCAGTTTTATTATGTAATAAAGATTGATTCTTTTTAGCATTCGGACTAGAAAGATCATAACAATCTTTATGAAGGATTGATTTAGCTGTCCTAGACCAATAACCCACTTCTGCTCGGTTGATCCTTTGTTTGCAAATCAAACAAAATCCGGGATATTTTATAGTCATCTTTATCCAGTCACGAGATAATAAAGGATCGTCGTCTATCATAGAATCTATTTATGTATGAGGACCAGATCCTCCGTTTAAAAGTTTTGTTTTGTTTTGTTTGATAGTTTTTCAATTTCCTTGTTTACGACTTCATTTAGTTTTGAGTTGTCAGGATTATCAAAATCAAGATTTTGAATCGCTAGATTTTTCAGAATCATAATGAAGTTGGAATGATAGAAAAGACCAATTTTGGATACACTTGTATGAAAAACATTTGAAAGTTCAGTTCTAAGTGGTCTTAATGATTGTCCCCTCATAAATATTGGACCCATCGATGAGAAGGGAACCGAATATTGGCTATATACTATAGCCATGTCCCTACTAATCCTAAATAAATTATAGAGGAACAAGTCGTTGGCATATCTGAGCAAGCTCCAATTCCGTTTTTCATAAATCCTGTTTACAAATAGGTCAATCTCAGAAAGCTTTTCTAGCATATTTGCCAAGTCATATAATTCTATATTTCTCTCACTGCTAACAATGCTGGCATACAAAGCATTTAAGAAATCTCTGCTGCGTTCCTCTGAGGTATATCCATATTTTGGAGTTGAATAACGAATTGATGATGTAATCAATAATTGTTTTGCTTGTGAAATGTCAGTTAGAGTAAAAAATTTGTTAACACACTCTTCAATTGATAATTCAGTACCGGTGTTACTGTCCGCAGTAACTTCTCCTTCCAGCTTCGTTTGCAGAGTATTCAGAAGGGTTCTAGCATCACCACGACTTTGACTAATAATCTTAAACTGCTGTGAACTTTCTAGATGCTTTCTCTCGAGCCTCATGACATTTTGGAGCAACATATAACTCGCAAATGATGACAAGGGTCTAAACTCAACAAGCTTGCTATTTTTTATGACTTCTTTCATTTTATAATTCTTTGAATTGGAGGCCATAATTATCGGAATATCAGCATTCTTTAACAGATTTGATAAGAAGGGCATTCCACCATAATCATCCCTCCCCGAGATGCCATCTACTTCATCTAAAAACAATAACATCCGCTTTCCAAAAATACTCTTGTTTAGTAGTATCGGATTGATAATAGTCTCCAGATTAATTTTATTTCGAAGATCACTTGCATTGAGTTCAATTAAATCTAGATCAAGCAATTTAGCCAATGACTTTATATAAGAAGTCTTTCCAGTCCCTGGCGGACCTACTATTAAAAGCGGTTTTGAGCCCTTAATCCAGTTTTTTAGCCAGTTTAGTATCAAAAGTCTTGATCTTTCATTCCCAAAAAAACTGTCAATTTTATTTACACGATATTTTTCTACCCACATAATTTCTTACAACTCATCTTACAAAACCAAAAACTATTTCTCATCTAATTCATTCTGAAATTTGGACAGAAGATCTCCTCTTTTGGTTACCAGTTCCCTATACCAGAATTCATTATAATGACTAACTGTTAAGAACAAAAATTCGAGAAAGGGTTTTATCTTCATCTCATTATCTAGCATTTCTAAAGCTAATGATGCCTCAGATAAATACGATTTACTCTTTTCCAAGGTCAACCTGAATCCCAATTTTACATCATGAGTAAGGTTTGAATAAAAAAGAGGCCACGATGGTGATTTGATTCCCTTAGTAACAATTGCATCTTGGATCTCATTTCCGCATCCAACGCATTCTGCAGCTTTTGCCATACCTATATAATAAATTTCAGACAACGGTCTTTGATTTAGACTCATATTTCTACCGGCAGTTCCAAGCACTGATCGATATTTCTTGTAACTTCGTTCTAAATTATCATATGTAAGTTCAAGTTTTTTGGTCTTCAAATCATAATCGATTTGTTGACCTAAAAGGGCATCACCAAAACCGGATTGAAATTCTTTGAGTACTTCAGGTGCTGTAGCACTTAGCTTTTGTTTTGCCAACAAAAGTATGTATGGATTAATGAATTTGTAGTCTGTAAGATATTCAAGATCTTCATCTTTATCTAAAATCCGATCCATTGGTTCGCTCAAATCAATAGCAATTAAATGACCGTCTATCACATTGTTTCTCATATTGTTATCAGTTAAGCGAGTACTCTGAGCATAGCCATCAAATAGAGCATAAAATACGGGAAAAGTCATTTTTATGAAGTTAGAATTTAGTATTCTATCTATTCTGTCAAATAAATCAGCCGGATCTTCTAACTTCAACCTTAGCCCTTCAACTTCGTTTGAGGAAAGCTCCAATTCATGAGTACCACCAATCTCATTAATGAAATTCCTGTGTGTCTGTAATGGAGAAGAATCGGTCTTTATTAACCCATATATCCCTTCTTTGTATCTTTGTACAAAGCCATCATACTCTTTTTTTGAATTATTAAGATAAAATTTGAACGATTTATATTTATTGTCTCTAATTAAACCACTTTTAAAAATTTTTCTCCCAGATTGGGTTGTCAATAAATTCTGTTTCTTAAAAATATAATCATCTTTACCACTCATCGAATGTCACTAAATAAATGATAATAATCTAAACTTTGTAATCATCTAGATGACATTGCAATCCTTTCCTGTTCGTTTTTCTTTTTTATTGCATAACTATTCATATCGTTCTCAGAGGCCAACATTATTTCTCTGGCTAGTACCTCTTCCATGGCTTGAGGGGAAGAATAAGTCGACTCACGAACTCCCTCAGCGATAAATCGAAGAGCCAGGTCTACCCTTCTTAAGGGTGAAACATCAACTGAAACATGATAAACCACACCACCATATACTATTCTGGTAGTATCCTCATTGGGAGCCGCATTTTCTATAGCCCTTATGAGTAATTCGACAGGATTCTTTCCTGTTTCAATTGATATAATTTCGAGTGCTGTTTTTACTACATTCATAACCTTTGTCTTTTTACCCCCCATTCGTCCAGTGTTTTTAGCATATCTTTTTCCAAAATGCATAAGTTTGTTGACCAATCGTTCTATAATGTTGACCTCTGCTTTTTTCAATCGTTGATGTTCATGGCGTCCAAATGTTACCGGTATTGTCATTGAGGGATGTAAATGAATCACATTTTTCAGCCCTTCATCAACAATTTCAATATCTCTAGTATCCCATTTGTTAAACAGGAGCATATTTACTTGTTCTTTTCCACTCAATGTTATCGCCTTGGTTTCTCCTTCTTTCCTCTCACTAACTGATTGAGGGATACACCATTAACTTTGAATACTTGCCATCTAACCCCAGGTATATCACCCATGGCTCCACCCATTGAGCCGCCTATCCCTTCTAAGACTACTTCATCATGTTCATCTACAAAGTTTAACGCACCATCTCGTGGCAAAAAGGCAGTGATTGATTTTCCATTTTTTATTAGCTGTACCCGCACACATTTTCTGACTGCAGAATTAGGCTGTTTCGATTCAATGCCGACTTTCTCTAAAACAATACCTCTGGCCTGTGGAGCACCCTCTAACGGATTAGCCTTCTTATCTAACATTAGCATTCTACGTTTATAATACTTGTTTGACCATCGGGAGCGCTTTCGTTTTGTTTTCAAAACTCTACCCGAGAATAATCCTAATGGTGATTTACTCAATAAATATCACATCTTTTCACTTTTAATTAATTGTTCCGGACTAATAACCAGGACATTTGTAATATTGAAATATCTCTTAGCAAGTAGTCGCGCCTTGTCTACATTCCTTCCGTCCTTACCTACTACTAATCCCTTTTTCTTTGCATCCGCTATAACTAGGGCAATTTTGGTTCCATCCATACGATCGCTTATACGAATTTCTTGAATAATATTTGAATTGAAAATATTCTTGACAAAATCAGTTGGATTCTCAGAATGTTCAACCAATTCTATTTTTTTATTAATTACATTTTGCAACTGTTTGATATTGGATCCTCCTTTGCCGATTGCCATGCCCATTTGTCCTTTATTTACAACAAAAATTACACGTTCCATTTTTTCATCAATAATGCAGTCCCGGGCATCAGCGGCCGTGACTGTCTGAAATAACGATAATAATCGAAATTCATCTGGAGATAATTTAATTTTTTCACTCATTTCATATACACCCAATAACAAAAGAATAATTCATCCAAGTATAAATAACTCTCTCAAAGTTATCCCAATTTAAGTCTATTTTTAGAGAAAAATTTAGAAAAAAATACAATAAAATGCTAACCCCTGTATTTTGTTAACTAGGGTTTCAAACAGAAGAGAGAATTAACTAACTACTCATTAATTCTTTTACTTCATCATCAGAGACATTTTTTAATGAAACCACACTGGCTCCATATGATAAGCTGCAAAGCCTTCCAAGTAGAACGGAATTTCCAGGGTATGATATCACAGAAATGGCACTTTCTGTAGCAGACTTTTTTATTTTTTCTTCTTTTTCGGGGGTCAAGGTATTTGAAAGTACAATTAACTTTGTGCCTTTAATGTACTGCAATACCTCTTTATACCCAGTTTTTATTTTGTTATTTTTTGCACCTTCCTTCAGGATTTTTGCCAATTTCTTTTCGTTCATATACGTCTCTATTCCTTGACACTCATATATAGATCAATCATTCCGGTGCCAACTGGTACAGTTGCTCCGACTATTACATTTTCAGTAACTCCCTTTAATGGTTCCACTTGTCCCTCTAGAGCAGCCCTTGCGATTGTAGGTACAGTAATTTCAAATGCTGCCCTTGCCAATACTGAAGTCTTTGTTCCTGCTATACCGTGACGCCCAATTTGTTGTAGGTACCCCTTTGAAGTCATTAAATCTGCCACCAACATAATATGTCGGATGTCAACTTCCAAACCCTGTTCCTCTAAAGTATTAGTGACTTCCTTGACTAGTGCAGTTCTTGCTGCCTCAATCCCAAGGGTTTGCCATATTTCAAATACATTGTTTGTGGTGATTCTTGATACATCTATCCCTTCTACTAGAACCACTTTTGCCAAATTTGAACCAGCTGTCTGAATTACCCATTCATCATTTTGCTTTACAATTGTAACTCTTTCAATATCAGGGACTCCCTTAACGCGAGCATTCAATAATTTATTACGCAACGTTAGTAAAGTCTGAGCATCTGGTTCTTGAGACAGGGAGACTTTTATAATGAGACTATCTTCGTTTATAGTAACTTCGTACCTTTTCTTAGAGCTTTTCAAAACTTCATGGATTTCCTGTATTGACGTTCCTCTGTCGGCTATCTTCTTTTCAGAGAAGAAGAAAGACAAATTACCACTATAATCGGTATCCACCTTGTTTACTAGATCTGATATCCGTGTAAAAATAATTCTCTTTGCAACTTCTAAGGCTTTCTCCCTGGATAATTTGTGTTCATCATCTAGGTAAATATCCATCGTAGGGGTGACGGGTTTCTTTCTTGCATCCACTAGTTCAATAAGTCTTGGTAGGCCCAATGTTACATTTCTTTCTTTTACTCCTGCAAAATGAAAAGTTCTTAGGGTCATCTGTGTACCTGGTTCTCCAATAGACTGAGCTGTTACAACCCCAGCTGCTTCTCCCGGCTCTATCATGGCTTTTTCGAATAAATCCATTATTTTATGCACCACTTTCTTAATCCCAGGCTTGCTAAGTGGATATGATAATAATGCTGTTTCAATTTCCTGAGTTAGCTTAGGATTCATTTTCTCCTTGAATTTTAGTAACAAATCCTTCATTTCGGATTCACTAGTTTTGACTCCTTCATCAATAACTGATTCACTCTCTACCAATCTAGTGATATTTACGGCATCACCATGATCGCTTTTGGCCGGATCAATACCATCATCCCCATAAACATATTGAATGATATTTCCATGTGGATCACGTACAGTTAAATCATATTCAATTTTGAGATGTTCTAAAGCATTTATGAGTCTACGCTGCATATATCCAGATTGTTGAGTACGCACTGCAGTATCAACTAGACCCTCTCTACCCCCCATAGCATGGAAGAAAAATTCGATTGGATTAAGTCCGTCTCTATAATTGGATTTAACAAAACCCTTAGAATCGGGGTTTTGATCACCTGGTCTAAAATGTGGTAATGCTCTGTTCCTATACCCTTTGATAATTCTCTTTCCCCGGATTGATTGTTGACCCAAAGCTGCAGTCATCTGCCCAATATTCAAAGTGGAACCTCTTGCTCCGGTTGAAGCCATGATCACACCAGAGTTGTTATCAGGAAACGATCGGTCCGCAATTTTTCCAGCTCTGTCTCTTGCTCTTGAGAGTTCATTAACAACATAAAGCTCCAAGGCTTCCTCTGGAGATAAACCTCTTGTTAAAGGTAATGTACCGTCATGATATTGTTTTATCAATTCATCGATTTTATTGTAAGTCTTTTGAATTACATCTTGAATTTCTTTTCGAGTATCATCACTCAACCACAAATCAGAATAGCCATAGCTAAACCCCTTATGAGTAATGTAGGTCTTTAACATAATAAGTATAGCATCAAGGAATTTTTTTGCTTCATCGTTACCATAGTCTTTTGCAATTCTGTGAAGTACGCTATCAGGTTCTTCTGCCCCTATTGAAGCTTTATCGATTACACCTGAGATCAATTGTCCATTTTTAATGACTACATCTTTCCCTTGTAATTTTGAGGCTTTATTCCATTTTGAAGTAATTACAAAGTTGAAATCCTTTGGTAAGAAAAGTGAAAATAACTGTTTTCCTGTAAAAAATGCTTTTCCGTCCTTTTCTAAGTGAGGTTTAGGTAAAGGTCCACTATATCCACCCAAGTATGCAAAATTGGCAATTTCATCAGCAGTTAGTATTGTTTCATCCTTTGTCAATAAGAAAGCTCCAGTTATAAAATCACGTATACCCCCAATAATAGGCCCTCCATATCTTGGGGATATCAGCTGGTCTTGAACCCGCATTAACAAGGCCGCTTCAGCCCTTGCCTCCTGGCTTTGTGGTACATGTAAATTCATCTCATCACCATCAAAGTCTGCGTTGTATGGCGGACATACTGCAGGATGGAGTCTAAAGGTACGATATGGAAGTACTCTTACATTGTGAGCCATAATAGACATTCTGTGCAAAGAAGGTTGGCGGTTAAATATTACAACATCTCCATTCATTAGGTGTCGCTCCACAGTATAGCCATTCATTATTGAATCAGCAATAGCAGCTCGATCCGTGACATAGTCCAGCCTTATTTTAACGCCGTCAGGCCGAATAATGTAATTGGCTCCAGGATAATTGTTGGGCCCATTTAGAACAAGATTTTTTAGCTTATCAATATTCCAGGTCGAGACAGTTTCAGGTATTGTAAGCTTTTTTGCGACATCGCTTGGAACACCAACGTCAGATATAGTAAGATTTGGATCCGGTGATATTACGGTCCTACTTGAAAAATCAACCCGCTTGCCTGATAGGGATCCTCTAAATCGACCTTCTTTACCCTTTAGCCTCTGGGTTATGGTTTTTAATGGTCTTCCAGACCTATGATGGGCCTGAGGGATGCCCGATACCTCGTTGTCAAAGTAAGTTGTAACGTGATATTGCAATAAATCTACCAAATCTTGGACAATCAAGGGCGGTGTTCCAGCTTCTTTGCTCTCTTTGAGCCTCTGATTTACTCGAATAATATCCACTAGCTTGTGAGTCAAGTCATCCTCTGATCGAATACCTGTTTCGAGAATAATAGAAGGTCTAACTGTTACTGGTGGTACAGGCAAGACTTGAAGAATGAACCATTCAGGTCGTGCAGTCTTTGGGTCATATCCCAATAATATCAGGTCATTATTTGAGACATTTAGAAGTCTCTCTCGAATGGTAATAGGTAATAGTCTATTCTCTCCTACATCAGTTTTTTCAACAAAGATCGTAGGCTTTGTAAAAATAAGATCATATTGTTCTTTCTGGCAATGTGGACAAACTTTAACTTTCTTTGCTTTCTCAATAATCTCGTCTTTAACGTTTTCAAGGGTAATTACCGCATAAGCTGCCTTGCTGTCACGCAAATCTTTGTATTTTACTAAATCCTCGTCACTAAGTTTAATACGATTACAGGATCTGCATGTAATCAAAAGCAATTTATGAATATCATCAATAAAGGCGATATGTAAAACGGGTTCAGCAAGTTCAATATGGCCAAAATGCCCTGGACATCTAGCAGATGTATTTCCGCAGGTTGCACATTTTTGACCAGGCTCCAGCGTTCCCAATCTGTTGTCCATTAACCCTCCTTGAACAGGCATTCCATCTTCATCATATGTTTCAGGTGCTGTTACTTCAGTAACGCTAAACTTCCTTACCTCCACAGGCGACCAAATGCTAAATCTAATACCATCTAATATTTTGACAGATTCATCATTCATTCAAAATGACCTCCAATATATAAAAACAAAAAGATTAAACCTTCTCCTTTACCAATAAACGTGGAGCGACATTTAAACTCATCATTTCTTGCAATAACAATTTGAAGGCATATGCAATTATAACACTGGAAATTTTCGCCTTATCACCACAGACCCTGCATACATATTTTCTCTGTTTAGTATCAAAATAGGACAATAATCCGCATCTCTCGCATACGTTTATTTCTGCCTTATCAGATTCTTCTAAAAGTCTGTCCTTTAGCATCATAGATGCACCATAAGCAATTAGACAATCTCTCTCCATTTCTCCAAACCTCAATCCACCTCCGCGTGCTCTACCTTCTGTAGGTTGCTTTGTTAACATCTGAACTTGACCTCTAGCTCTGCTATGGATCTTGTCTGCCACCATGTGATGTAGTTTTTGATAATAAACTACTCCAACATATACATCAACAGGGAATCTCTTCCCGGTTCTCCCGTCATACATCACTTCCTTTCCGCTATGTTTGAAGCCATATGTCTCCATTACATCCTTGATATCATTTAGTTTTTCCCCCAAAAATGCAGAACCATCAACAATTTTACCTCTCAATGAAGCTGCTTTACCACCCAATGATTCCATGAACATCCCAACAGTCATTCTAGAAGGAAATGCGTGAGGATTGATCATTACATCAGGGACCACGCCATCTTCTGTATAAGGCAGGTCCTCCTGGTTTACAAGCATTCCAACCACTCCTTTTTGACCGTGACGAGAAGCAAATTTATCCCCTATCTCAGGGATTCGCATATCCCTTACCCGAATCTTGTACATCTTGCCGCCTTCTACTGACTGGGTCATAATAACAGTATCAACTACTCCGTTTTCGGAAGGCCTAACACCTATTGAGGTGTCGCGTCGATATGGACCCTTAACTTCAAACTCTTTGTATTCTTCCATGAATCTGGGCGGAGAAGTTCGGCCAATCAAAATATCACCTCCATTGACTACTGATTCGTGCATTATCGCACCATCTTGTTCCAACAAGCGATAAGATTTTTCTCCTCGATAACCACGGATATTGGCTTCAGAAGAGGGAATCTCGAAAGTATCCTTCATTCCACCAGGATATTGTTTAGCTTCGGCCTCATAAACACGGTAGAAAAACGTACGCGCCAATCCTCTATCTACAGAGGATTTACTAAAAACCACAGCATCTTCAATATTATACCCTTCAAATGGCAAAACCGCTACTACACAATTCTGACCTGTTGGTCGTTCATCTAATCCCAGTAAATTGATTGCTTTAGTACTTACAACGGGCATCTGAGGATATAGCATAAAATGTTGCCTCACATATGTACTTGCATTCATTAACGGAGTAGAGAACCCCAAACTTTGTTTTGCCATCGCACTCTCGTATGTATTTCTAGGTGATTGATTATGTTCTGGGTATGGAATAATCGAGGCACCTACACCCAATATCGAAGACAAGAAGATTTCAACATGAGTATGTTCGTTTGTTATATTCCTTAGTTCACTAGCAATATAACAATTTTCTTCTTCATTGGCATCTACCAGTTCTATAATTCCCATGTATAAAAGATCAGTCCATGACAAAAATTTCTTTGAAATTTTTTCGATAACTTCCCTTGTTAGTAGTATATTGCCATCTTTCACAATTGCCAGTGGTCGTAAAACCCTGCCTGAGTTACAGCTGATATACAACCTTTTTGTTGCATTGTCATTTAGGGAAGAATAAAAATAGATTCCCATATGAGGGTGCATCCTACCAGAGCGCCTCATAGTGCGCAACCTGTTTGATAAATTACGACCATCTTCTATGTATCCAATTAAGCGTCCATCGACAAATATCCTAGCACCTTTTTGTTTCAAATCATCATTCGTCTCGTTCACATTTTGAACACCTAATTCGTATAATTTTTCAATTACATCGGATGACAAAACACTGACTGATATTACTGCAGATAGTGCCAAATTTTTAACCAAGCCACAATTTGAACCTTCTGGAGTTTCGGATGGACAAATACGCCCAAAATGAGTTGCATGCAAATCCCTAGCCTCAAAATTGGGTTGGCTTCGACTTAGTGGAGACTGGATTCTTCTTAGGTGACTAACCGTTGACATATAATTTGTTCGGTCTAGTAGTTGGGTAACACCTACCCTACCCCTACCCCAATTTCCCGTAGCTATAGCATTATTTAACTTGTCAGAAATGATTCCAGGCCTGACAGCGGCTGCAACTGCATTGATTCCTCGCTTCTGACCAGATCTTTCTAACTGATATTTCATATCTCTAATTAGGTTCCTAAACGCGGTCCTGAATAGGTCTGCTAACATCTGACCTGCAAATTTTATGACTTTATTCCCATAATGATCCTTATCATCTGGTTCAATCCAATTAAGATTTAATTCTACTAACTTGCATGCAGATTCCCCTAGGAATAATGCCTTTTCGTATCGGTTATCAGGATTCTTACCAAGATGAGGCAGGAGTCCCCAATCCAATAATGTTTCTGCTCGTTTTATTTGAAACTCCTCTAGCATGCCTGGTGCGATTCTTTTACTAATGTAGATTATGGCATCTCTGCTGGTAGCAACTTCGCCAGATTTTTCAAAAGAAGGTTCGAGTTCGTCTTGGATGGTATCATTCAACGAAACTGCATTGGCAATATCTTTATCAGACTCCAAACCTAAAGCTCGTACTAAAATAATAAGAGGGATATCAACTGGAGAACCTGGAATCTTTGAAACAATCGAACCGTCGGGCCGCATTATCAACTCTAATTTTGCACGATATCCGACAATTGAAGAATATACTTTTGCCTTGTATAACATAGTACCCGATGTTTCTTCGATATCAACAATGATCTTATTATAAGAAAGATCTTCCAATCCAACTATTACTCTTTCTGAACCGTTAATGATGAAATATCCACCAGGATCTTTTGGATCTTCGCCTACATCAACTAATTTTGATTCAGAATAATTATGAAGCATGCAAGCGTTTGACTTTACCATTACAGGCATATCCCCTATATGTATAAATCTGGATTCCAAAGTTTTGCCCTCTTCAACTATACTGCATTCCAGCATAATTGGAGAAGCGTAAGTTAAATTCCGTAGCCGAGCTTCGACTGGTGCTACGTGAGTAATTGAGCCATCTAATTCCATAATCCTAGGTTGCTGCATTTTTATTTTTCCCAATTTAATTTTATATGGATATTCAGCAGTTTCGATTTCTATTTCATTAACCTCGTCTATTATGCTTTGAAGTCCCCGTTCAATGAATTCATTGTAAGAATTAAGATGCTGTCTTGCTACTCCCTCTCGTCGCAAAATATCGTTGATTATAGGCCACATATCTATAGAATTATTGCTGATACTGACTGTCATTCCCTAGATCAACCTTCTACTACGTATCGGTAATATACACTTTCACCTGCAGTAGAACTCTTTCGGGTTATTTTAATAACATCCCCAGGTTGAGCTTCTAACCCTTGGATGCCTTTATCGGAGGACATCATATATGGAAATTGACTAGGTTTAGAATTGAATTTCTTAAAAACAAGCTCAGCTTCATCTTTTGTTAGAATTTCATGTTTAGGTTGGTAGATATGATCAACTATTCTTATTTCTTTCTTCTCAGCTGACAATGTACAAATCCCCCTTACCAATTACTGAATCACATAATAAGAAAATAAATGTCAAGTATCGAATAAAGCTGTTATCGAATATATATAATATTCCATCAAATATACAAAGGATGGCAAAATAATCCCGAAATTTGATTGTATATCGGTATTAGGAATGTAGTTTCAGGGTTGGAGTTTAGATATCAATTTTTAAGAGTATATTTGAAAAAATTACCCTCTATAGGTTACACCGTTATCAATAATATCCACATTGAATAACATAATATGAATGTCATAGCAGTTAGGCATGCAGAATTCTTATATCATATGATTGAAGCTATACTAAACTATTGTGGAAGTATGGAAGTTCTCTGTTGATCGGATTAAGCCTATTCACGATGTCAGTATATGTAGTAATATTTAGTTCAACAGGCTTTGATTTTGATGCTGTATTCTCTAGCCCGAATAATGAAGATAACACCAATACAGGTACTACTAAGGCTCTAGATCAAATCATTTGGAATATCTCTACCAATGGAAATCAGTCTGGTTATCAGTCTTTCAAAAACGATATTTATTATCAAATCAAGACAGGTAGCATTTTGAATCCAATATCAATCTCAAATGCAGGAGACAGGATTAATAACATTCTCTATGATAATGATCAAAAGAGTATAATTATTGTATTAACGCCAAGTCAAAATAAGTCAGGTATTGTAGAAGTTAATCTCCCTCGGAATATAATAGATTCTAAGATAGACAAAAGAGATAAGAACTTTACAGTACTTGTAAATAACCAGCCAGCAAAATATCAGGAAGTAATTGAGAAAAATAACTCTAATGTACTGTCTCCTGGTATAGGGA
>DATEIH010000131.1:0-2789 GCA_035279165.1 Candidatus Nitrosocosmicus sp.
AATTAACAGTTCAATGTGTAAAGTAAAAAAACGTTAAGTGCAAAAAAACAATTATAAGAAGAAATAAAAGAAAATAAAGCTGTGACAAAAAAGTAAAAGGAATTCAGAGAAATCAATTATTATTAGAAAAGGGTAAATAGATTAGATATTAAAACCAGAGTATTTTGAAGTGATAATTGTTATGTTTCTTATGAAATTAGTAAATTAGTAAAACCCCAGGAGGTATTGTTTTAAATTTCGCTTGAAGGTCATTATAGAACCACTAGACGCTATCTCATTGGGAATTTCTTCCCAAAGTTTTTGTCCAAAAATTTTTATACATTTTTCTCTAAAGGCTTTTTTGTGAGAAGGGCATTTGAAGACCTCGTCATATCTCATATGGTATCGAGGGTTTGCAGCGTTATTTAGTTGAATCAAGTTGTTACAGTTTGAAGGGAGATTATTTGTCTTGACTTTAAACAAAAAAGTAAGGCAAGTAAGTTTAAAAACATCCATAACTTTTAATAAGTTAAATTTTTTAAATATCGGGGTTGAATGGGATAGGTAGAATGAATTATCAATAATTCTAATTGCCCGTTTCTGAAGGACGTGGATTTTGTTAAGCCAGGTTTTTGTAGAATTTCCCCAGGCTATGATGCAATATTGGATATGTGGATAAATTAGAGTGTAGTATAATGACAGGAGGATTCTTTTTGGAAGTTTTAGTTTCAATTTATTTATAACAAAGGTCGATCTAGAGATTTTGTTAGCTATATAATTTATATGTTCCTTAAAATTTAACTTTTCATCAATCACAACGCCTAAGAATTTAGTGTATTTAACTTTTGTTATATTTATGCCCTCGATTGAAATTAATTGATGATTGTCAGTTAAATTTGAGTCGGATGAGTGTTTATTCTTTAATTTATCTTTTAAATTGAACAGAATATAATTAGTTTTGATAACATTAAGTGAAAGTTTATTTGCCTTAAACCAGTCACTTAGAATATTAAGTTCATTGTTAATATCTTTTATTAACTTTTCGAGGTTACGATTTGAGCATAGGATGCTGGTATCGTCGGCAAATAGTATGAACCTTAAAAGGCTGCTACAATTTGTTATATCATTTATATATATAAGAAAAAGTAGCGGGCCCAGGATTGAACCTTGAGGTACGCCGTAGTCTATAGGCAGCTTTTGAGATTGGCCTTTATCTAGTCTTACGTATTGTTCTCTGCCAGTTAGGTAACTTTGAAACAATTTATTGACTTGACCTCGTACCCCATATAGCTTTAATTTTTCTAGTAAAATATAATGATCCAAGGTATCGAATGCTTTCGAAAGGTCAATGAATACCCCTATACAATGTTCATTATTGTCAAGAGCTTCGGTAACTTTGTCTACAAGTTGCATAACTGCCATATACGTGGAATGATTCTTCCTAAAACCGAATTGTGCCTCATTAATCACATTATTTTTATTTAGAAATGAAATGAGTCTTGTAGCAATGATTTTTTCAAATATTTTAGAGAAAGAACTTAATAAGCTTATAGGTCTGTAGTTGGAAATTGTGTGTTTATCGCCAGATTTAAAGACTGGATATACCTTGGCGAGTTTCATGCTGCTGGGAAAGACACCGTTTGAGATGGATGAGTTAAATATTTTCGCTATTATTTGGGAAATAGGAACAATGATTTTTTAAAGAAGGTTCACAGGTATATTGTCATGGCCAGAGCTGGAAGAGTTTGTTAATTGGCTAACGATTGAAATTATTTCTTGCGCATCCGTAGGAAGGAGGACACAAGATTTAGATGGCATAGGTCTGTCACCATAATTCATATATTCCTTGAATATTTTATTTGACTCGGGAATTTTATTCGCAAGGTCTGGTGCAATGTTAGCAAAGTACTTATTGAATTCATTTGAGACTTGTGTGCTATCAGTAACAGTTGTCTGGTCATTGTTAATCTCAATTCTAGATGAGTCATTGTTAGTATTTTTAATAAGGGAATTAATAATTTTCCAGCAGCCTTTGGGGTTGCCTTCACAATTATTAATTTTGTTAGTGTAGTAATTATATTCAGCCTTAATTAGTAGTGTCTTTAGTGAGTTTCTGTATTTTATATATTTGTCTTTGTTTTCAGTTGTTTGATTTTTCATGTAGGTTTTGTATAGCTTGGCTTTAGTACTACAGGATTTTTCAAGACCTTTGGTAATCCAAATGAGCTTAGACTTGGATTTGTTAATTGCAGCTGGTTTGCGATATTGCTTAAGAGGGAAACATTTTTCAAAACCGAATTGGAATATTTTTAGAAACTCATCATAGGCCAGGTCTGGATTATTAGTCGCTAGGCAATTGTGAATTCCTGCCCAATCACAGTTGGACAGAAATTCACAAAAATTGTTAACCTGATATGACGAATACTCTCTGAAATCATTTAGGCCTAAATCGGTATTGGACTCAGTTAGAGAGTACTTTGATGCATTAATTTGCAATATTATGGATAGATGATCAGATATGTCATTATATATTATGGAAGATTTACAAAGAGAGGTGTTGATATTAGTAAATATATTATCAATTAAGGTCTTGGATTCTTTAGTTATTCTCGTGGGTTTGGAGATGGTTGGGGTTAAGCCAAAGCTCAGCATCAGATTCAAGAATTCAGAGGATGGGTCATGAGACAGATATTTTAATAGATCTATGTTAAAGTCTCCTAGGATACAGATGTCAGCATTTTTATAAGTAGAAAGCCTCTGCAGAAATTCCTTCAGTTGACTAAGAAAAGAACTTGTGGATGAACTAGGGG
>DATEIH010000132.1:0-12993 GCA_035279165.1 Candidatus Nitrosocosmicus sp.
ACTTGCCTTTAACAAATAAATAACAAATATGCGAAGGAAAAACGTTTAGCTTGATATTTTTGCGAAAAAACCTCAATGAGGACGACCAAAGGGAGACTAGGCAATTGAATGAAAATATCGAGTCAATTATTAAATCAATTGAAGAGATGAGTGATGAGCAGAGAGAGCTGATAAAGAAATTTAAACTAAATATGGAACTATTCGCTTCTGAGAGATCACTTGAGAGTTGCGTGCAAACTCTCAATCAGTCAATGCAATTAGCTAATATCAGAGAACAATTAGTAGAAACTTACAAACAGTATTGCTCGCTTTTGGAACAGGAGTTAAGAAAGGCTTTGTCCAAAAAGTCATAGAATCTCAAACCACGAGCTAGAAATAGGAACATGGAAAACAAGATTACTACAAATATCGGTTTTAAAGTTAGTAGGATAATACTCTTTTTAATTAAATAGAATCCGGTTTCTGATTGTTCCCAATCCTTCAATAGATATTTCTACTATATCATCATGCTTCAAATACCTAGGCTCTTTCATTGACATCGCTACGCCTGCAGGAGTCCCAGTAGAAATGATATCCCCGGGTTCGATCGTTATGAGATCACTCAAAGAAGATATTATTTTCCTAATTGGGATAACCATGTTACTACTTGACGAATTTTGCCTTAATTCTCCATTTACTTTTGTTGTGATGTGTAGTTTTTGAGGATCTTCAATCTCATCCCTAGTTGTAATCCAAGGTCCGCATGGGGCAAATGTATCAATACTTTTGCCTCGTGTGAATTGTTTATCTCTAAACTGGATATCTCGCGCCGAAACATCATGAAATACCATATAGCCAAATACTGCATCTAATGAATCCTCTTCAGAAATTTTCTTGACTTGTCTCCCAATAACGACAGCTAATTCGGCTTCATAATCTAGACGTTTTACATAAGAGGGAGAGATAACATTTCCGTGAGGTGAATTCAATGCCGTTCTTGGTTTTAAGAATATTACAGGTTCTTGAGAAGGAGTTAATCCTGCATCACGAGCATGATCATAGTAGTTAAAAGCTAGACAAATAATTTTAGGTGGATTGGGAAGTGGAGCCAATAGATCAACCTCGTTTATGGGTAAATCAAAAGTAAGGTTTGTTCCAACAGAATTTACTTCTTCAAGCCAACCTCCGAACAAGAATTCTTTGATTCGAGGTGGAATAGGAACGCCAGTCTTTTCCTGTATCTGTTCCTTAGTAATTATTTTCTTTCCGTCTTCAGAGACAATACCATACGTTTCTACTGAGTTTTTCAATCTAATCCTAGCTATTTTCATTTTTTAATTTCACCTGTGTGTAAATATTGCAGTAGAGTTGTCATCAATCCTACAAAATCCATATCTCACAAATTGGATGACAGTACCAAGCTCAAGTTTTGATATATAAGATTCTACCAATCCGCAATCCACTAATAAATTATTTTCATTGTATGTATCTCCATTGTACAAAGGTAACGGTTTCAGAATCTTATAATTATGTGAGTCGGTTTTAGATACCCACTGGATCTTTGGTATCTGATGAGATATTTCATTTCCCTTATTTTTTGCATTAATAACGATACTAGGCTTATTTTCGCCGCTTTCATCCTTGATGAGATTCTTTTCAATTGATAAAATTTCTATATTGCATAAGTCCATTAATCTTAATGTATCTCCGATTTTTAGTTTAATTGCATCATCGTTAGATATATAAATTATATTTCCTACTTGCACTGTCCTATTACCTAAATCAAGAGTAGGATGATTTTTTATCTCAACTGTATTCACATCAAGAGCATCTATAATTACCTTTACTGGACTCTTCACAAAAAATAGTCTTTGGGCTTTGGAGTCAAGCATTTTTCTATTGAATGATTCCAATATTTCCATCGAGGGCTTTGTTTCTGACAGCGTAATACTGAGGGATAAGACAAATTTTCTTATTGCTTCAGGCAGGATTCCACGCCTCCTTAATCCCATGAGGGTAGGCAGGCGGGGATCATCCCAATTGGTTATTATCCCCTGTTCAATCAAGGGCGTAATTTTTCTTTTAGAAACAGGAATTCCTTCAAATTCCAACCTTGAGAATTCAATCAACTTTGGTTTTATTAACGACAAATTATCTAAGATAGAAAAATACAGTTCATTTCGTAATTCGTATTCTTTAGTCCTAAACGCATGAGTAACACCATCCAGGCTATCTTCTATAGGGGCAGCAAAATCATATGTAGGCCATAATGAATATTTTGAACCAACTTTTGGGTGACTACCATCTTTTATTACCCTAAAAAGAGTTGGATCACGCATCGCGGTATTTAAGCTGGCCATATCTCCTCTGTACCGCACGATTGCTTGGTTCTGGTCATATTCTCCTGCGATCATACTCTTAAACACTGACAAGTTAGTTTCGATTGAATTAGACGTACATTTGCATCCAATAGCATTTAGGCGATTGCGTTTTATATCTTCAGGTGAACATGTACAAACATAAGCAAAATTTCTTCTGATTAGCTCCTTTCCATAATCATAAATTTTAATAATATCATCAGAAGTATTCTTAATCTCATCTGGCTTTACTTGAAGCCAATCAAGACCATCTTTAATAGCCTTGTAATATTCAATTTTTTCCTTTTGAGGATTAGTATCGTCATATCGTAGTATCAACTTTCCTCCATATTTTCTAGCATACTCTTCGTCTATAACTGCAGCTTTCGCGTGCCCGATATGAGGGTAACCGTTTGGTTCGGGGGGAAATCTTGTTACTACTTTGCCTTGAATTGCTCCGTCCAGCGTTGGAAGTTCAAATTCGGTATTATCGCCAGCGAAGGCTTTTTTCGTTTTAATTTTCTGCTCCTTTTGAACATCTTCGTTTGTTCCCAGATTACTTTTGCGATCCTGTAAATAATGATCATTTTCCAAAATAATAGAATCATATAAAGTCTTTTTTTCATCAACAGATAGATCTTTTAACTCATTAACGATTTCTTTTATTTCTGGTACCAAATCTTTTATATTAATTTCAGATCCAATATCTTTTGAAATTGAAAAAGTCTTTGAAATAACAACGTCGATTTTTATTGTGTTGTTGAACTCGAGTGCATTTTTCAAAGCTATCAATCTAACAGTATTAACAAGTTTCTGATTAGCATTCAATTTGAACTACAAACTCCGTTCTACTATGTATTTTGCAGAATTTTTTAATGAGATTAATGCAGGAGACTGGTCATAGCTTTTCAATGTTTTGAATGCTTCCTCAGCAAAACTGGTTGCAGTATCACGAACTTCCTTATCAACTCTAATTTCAGCGATCTTATCTACCATTACTGCAATCTCAGAATCTTTTGCGTTCTTATTGCCAAACAGTTGTCTTAATAGATCCTTATCTGCAGAATTTAGATTCTGAAATGCTAACAAAATAGGTAAAGTTTTTTTTCCCTCGCGAATATCGTTTCCAACAAATTTACCAGTCATTTTGGAATCGCCATGAACTCCAATTAGGTCATCAATAAGTTGAAATGCTATGCCTATCTTTTCTCCGTAGACTGACATATTTTCCAAGTCTTTTTCTGTAAAATCAGGTGAACATAGAGTACCCAATTCGCATGACACCCTAAATAATGCAGCGGTTTTTTTTTCAATCATTTTAATATATGAGCTTGTTGATGAAAATTCATCGTCCTGAGCCATTTGTATATCCAAAGCTTGGCCCTCACAAACATCAATACAGGAAGTGGATAGCAAGTCAACCATCCTTAAAAGAACAGATTGATCGAGTCCAGCCCTCTTTCCATGAATAGAAATAACTTGGAATGCTTTGGAAAAGAGAACGTCTCCTGCTAAAATTGCCAAAGGAATCCCAAATTGTCGATGTACTGTTGTTACATTATGTCTAACGTTATCATTATCCATTATATCGTCGTGAACCAGGGTAAAATTGTGAATCAATTCCACAGAGGCAGCAGCCGGAAGCGATGATTCTAGACTCCCATTAAAAAGTTCGCTTGATTTAATAGCCATAAAAGGTCTCAGCCTCTTACCCCCGCTCTTGATGTAATGTGAAGAAGCAGTATACAGACCTGAAGGCTCACCGGAAATATTATTAAGAATAAATTGATTTAAATTAGAAGCAACAAAATTGATTTCAGTTTTTATGTCTTCTGAACTCATAACTATTCAACATACTTGCTAATTTATCTTTCAATATATATCTTGTATTCACCAAAGAACTAATGTTAGATGACCCTAGCAAAAACATTGTACCTCTCAACTGTGCTAGAATCAATTGAGTAAATTTGTCTAATTCATCTTCGGATTCTGCGGCCTTTCTTAGGAAAGGGAATGCCATTGCACACATTTTAGCTCCAAGCATCAAACATTTGGCTATTTCGAGACCGTTACGGATTCCCCCCGAAGCAATAACAGGGATTTCTATTGATTTTGTAGCCAACAATACGCATAGAGCAGTCGGAATCCCCCAGTCCCAAAAGAGGTTGCCCAAGTTTGATTTTATATAACTATTGGCATTATCTGCCCTTATTTTTTCTATTCCGGCCCAGCTAGTACCTCCAGATCCTGCCACGTTAATAGAGCTTATTCCAGCAGCTTGGAGTTTTAAGGCAACCTCAGGTGAAATCCCTGAGCCTACTTCTTTGACAATAACAGGAATATCTATTTCCTGTACTAGAGTTGTTATTTTTTGTAAAATACCTCTAAAATGTGGTTCCCCCTCAGGTTGAATTAGTTCTTGAAGTGGGTTCAAATGTATAGCCAATGCGTTTGCATCAATCATTTTTATGATTTTTTTGACCTCATCTTTTGATAATCCTTCAGCTAGTTGGGCTCCGCCTATGTTTGCAATCAAAAAGGCGTTTGGGGCAACGTGCCTAGCAACAGAATAGCTCTCCACTAGCTTGTCACTTTTTAGTCCAGCCCTTTGACTTCCCAGTCCCATTGCTAATCCATATTTCTCAGCTATTTGACCTAGTCTTTTGTTTATTACTAATGCTTCATCAGTACCGCCGGTCATAGAGTCAATAATAATTGGTGCAGAAAAACTCCTGCCAAGGAAAACTGTATTCAGATTTATATCTTCGATATTGATTTCAGGTAATGCATTGTGTATCAAATAAACATCCTCTAAAAGAGTCGTTGTTTCTTTGCCCTGAACCTTTTCTTTTAGAGGAATGTCTATCCCTTCTTTTTTTCTCCTCTTTATCGTTTCTATTTGTTTTTCTGATATTGAAGGAAATTCTCTATCCATGTCTAACCCACTCCTAGAAATGAATATTTCATTTTATAGCTAACTCCCAGAACCCATTCTTATACATGTACCAATGTATTTACGATCATGAATAATATCTAAAATCCTTTCTGGATGAAAACCATTAATCAGATATGCTGGTGTTCCTGATTTTGCAATCTGAATAGATTCAGTTATTTTCCTCCTCATCCCTCCGGTGACATCAAATAAAGTCTCTTGATTTTCTTTTTTAATTTCATCTTTCAAATAAATATTGTTTACATCTGTTTTTTCAACCCGAATTTCATGAACTATTTCACCTTTATTCATGTCACCGAATAATCCGTCTACATTAGTAGTGAAAATAGAAAACTTTGGGTGTAATTCTGTGCACAAAATAGACATTATCGTATCTCCAGAAAGAATTGAAAAATTATTTCCTGAGGTATTTATTACGTCTCCAAAGGTAATTGGGATAAGATCATTCCCCATAGTCATATCAAGGATACCCTGTATTCTGGCAGGATCCGCTGCATTATTAAATACGAAGGCGGATGGTTGAATTGAATAAGGCTTAAGATTGGACTCTAGCATCTTATTGATAATTATATGATTTAGATTTATCATGGATTCATGAACTACAGATACGCCTAGATCAGAATATGGGTGGGGCTTAGTATGCATATCATATTTTACTGACCAATAGTGACCAAAAGAACCTCCACCATGAACAATGATGATCTTAAATTTTTTCTTTATCTCGACTAACACTTTTAATATTTTGTTGATTCCCTCATAGTTTGGAGATAATGGTTTTTCTTTGAATGTAACTACGGATCCGCCTAACTTTATGATTATTAAATTACTAGTTATCAAGACGTACTAGACTAGTGAAATATAAAGACATTATTAATTGTGTGATTTGACAAACTCATTTAGGATGTGGATATTATGGCTAAATGTTTTGAAGGAATCAGGTAGTATTGTGATTGATTCTGAGACCTTCTGGATCAATCTTTGCAAAAAAATATTTTAAATTTAATAAATCTAATCTTTTTAAAATATTCTTGATTACTGAAAGATCATCCTTATGTAAGAAAGACAATACAGAGCCCCCACCTCCAGCGCCTGTTATCTTAGTTCCCAACGAACCCTCAGAATTACAAATATTAATTATCTTATTTAATATTGGACTTGACAGTGATAGACTGTCTAACAATTCGTGATTTCTGTTAAAAAGTTCACCTATTTGTTCAAGATCTTTATGCTCAAGAAGGCTGGTCACTTTATTATATATATCTTCATACTTTATACATAAATTGTTAAAATCATTGGGAAAATTATTTTTGATTTTAGCTACCTTCTCCACCATAGAAAATGTATCATGGGAAACTCCACTATTGATTATTAGGAACCGATAATCACTAAAATCTGCTGAAATCCTTTTAAAACCATTCAATCTGTCGAATCGTCCCAGCCCACCAAAAGTGCAAATACTACAATCTGCTCCAGAAGTATCTCTATTAAGTATCTTTTCAGCGTTAATAGATTGGTAACAAATTATATCCTTATTTACCGCGTTTTCTAATAAATGGTAAAGAGCACCGGTTAGTGCAACACAAAAAGCTGAAGAGGATCCAAGTCCTCCCCCTAGTGGAATTTCAGAGTCTAAACTAATGAGAATATTAGACTTTGATCTAACACCAATTCCGAAATGTTCTACTAGATATTGAATAACGCTGTAAAGTTTCTTGATGATTTCATGATATGTAGTATCTTGTCCATGCGGAAAGTATAGTGTAGAATTCCTAATAGTAGCACTAAAACCCAGATTTGATTTAATATTGATTTCATGACTTGTAGAAGGAGTAAAATCTATTTTTATCTTGAAGAACTTATCTATTGAGGCGATTAGAGATGGATACCCATAAACAACAAAATGCTCTCCAAACAAAATCATCTTTCCTGGCGCTGCGGCTTCTATATGGCCTTCAACAATCTTATTATGTGGATTCAATCAGACTTCCTTTACCCATTTCCTTACCATCATATAGTCTAAAACATCAAAATCGAAGAGTAACCCACAACCGAAGCCTTTTTGCCATCAATATCACCACTTGTCAAATGCTTTAACAAAATAACATCAAGATTTCCGAATATTCTTGAAAATTCTATAGCAGTAGCTAAACAACCATATCCACAAATATATTGAAAATAGTTTTTTAAGCTATCATAAAATGATTCAATGTTCATCTTCGAAATCTCTGCAATCAGTTTTCTATCGATGGCACAGCACTCCTCATAACCTAGATAGTGAGTGAAGTTAGTACTAGATATTAGTATAGTTTTTTCATGTTGAGGTACAATGCTTGCTAATAAGTTTGCTAGTTGTATACATGTCTTTTTGTCCTGTTTTCCTTGAAGTATAGGTAAAAATTTGAAATTATCCTTCTTTAGCACTTGAATAAATGGTAATTGTGTTTCAATTGTATAATCAATTTCAAACGAATAAGAATCTATCTCTACAAGGCCGCGATTACTTTTTTTTATCAAATTATGTGCCATTGTCTCGTTAATTCGTGCTGTCCCTAAAGGGGTATTCCAAGTACCGTGTTCTAGCACTGAGATGCCAGGACTAGTTCCACGGTGATCAGCTGATAATACGATAAAATTTTGGCATTCTATTTTGTCTATTAGGTAATAAGTGAATGCAGACACATAGCCAGAGTAAGCATAAGAACCATGTGGAACTATAAAACTCAATATTTTCTTATCTTGAATATAATTATTTACCATTTGTAGAAATTTGCTATCTTCAGAAGAGGAATTTAAAAGTGAAAAAAAGCTTTGAATTGAAGCGTTTAATCTCCCATAATCTTTAGGATAAAAAACTCCACTAAAGTTATGTTCGCGTTTCAATACTTATTAAATCAATTCTTCAACTAGTTTTGCCTCGAAATCATCGATAGTCAAGGACATCTCAGAATCAGATTTTATTTTCCCTTGCTTTTTGAGGACTTCTTTTGTCAAGAGCCAGTATACCGTAGCAAGTGCTTTTCTACCTCTGTTATTTGAGGGAATTACTAAATCAACTTTAGAAGTAATATTGTCACTATTCGATAATGCAATTACAGGAACCCCCGCTCTTGTTGCTTCCAATACTGCCTGCTCATCGGCCTGCGGATCAGTTACGATTACTATTTCTGGCTCTAAATATTTAGGTAATGAGGGATTTGTAAATGTACCAGGCATAAATCTTCCAAATATACCACGAGCGCCTGTTAGTTCACAAAATTTTTCTATTGGGGTTTTTCCGTACTCCCTTGCAGATGTTACTGCAACATTTGCTATATTCGTTCTACCAATGAATTTGGCTGCAACATCAATTCTGGCAAGGGTTTTACTAATATCAAGGATATACAATCCTTCGGGATTGGCTCGTGTTATAAACGATGTCATAAATTTCGTTTTGATTGGAGTTCCAACCCTTATTCCTGTTGACAATATCATTTTCTCTAAATTATTAGGATCTTCTAATGATTCTGGTTGTTCTACAGTATCAGACGAACTGCTCGAATCCTCATCACCAGTACTAGTTTGGATAGTTTGATCAGAATTTTCGTAATTTTCAGGGGTTTCCTCTGAGATACTAGTAGTGTCATTTGAATCTTCTTCCTCAGTTTTGGAAGTAGCATCATTAACAGTTTTATCTATTTGTTCATTATCAGAATTATTAGGAGAATTCAATTCATCAGTCTTCATATTCATGATATATTGCTCCATTTAGCCATTCCTTCTATTAAACCATACTCTGAAACTCTTAATAATTCATTTAATTTGGAAATTCTTTCGCCCCCTACTACACCAGTTTTAATCATCAGTGAATTTGTAGCGATAGAAATATGAGAAATATGACTGTCAACAGATTCACCCGATCTATGAGAAGTAATGAGTTTGATATTATTGTGGTTGCATTCTTCTGCGAATAAAATCGCATCATATAAGGTGCCTGCTTGATTTACCTTCAGAATGGCTCCAGAACATGCCTTTTTGTTAGCAGCAATCTTGGCTCTATTTGTATTTGTAACCAGCAAATCATCTCCCGTAACAAGGCACATATGATTACCTTGAGTTATAGTCGACATATTCTCAAAATCTTCTTCATGTAACGGATCTTCGGCATATATGAGGTTATAGTCACGAATTAATTTGTTGACGAAATCTATTTGCTCCTCTGTTGTTCTTATGATGCCCTCTCGGTGATAGTTATACACCTTCTTGTTATTATCCCACAATGAGGAGCTTGCAAAATCTATGCCCATTCTAATCTCTTTCTTCGGATCATATCCGCAGCTGATAATTGCTTTTTCCACTAACTCAATAGCACGATCATTTACAATAGCCGGAGCCCATCCACCTTCATCTCCCTTTCCATAGGTAAATTTACTATCAATTTTTTCGATGCTTTTTTTTACTTCTTTATGAATTTGTGAATTTAAAGAAATTGCTTCGAAGATTGATAACGACTTTACAGGACAAATCAAAAATTCCTGCAGGTCTGGAGTTCCAGGGCCAGCATGAGCACCTCCTCCCAATACATTTCCAAGAGGGTATGGAAAACTGAACTTATCCAGCTTTGGGTTCAAGACTTTATAGAAGGGAATATTCATGGCCTTTGCAGCAGAATCTACGCTTGCAATAGTAAGAGCGTAAGCCACCGAACCTCCAATATTTGAATAGTTGTCAGTGGAATCAAGGGTTCTAATTGCATCATGCAAATTCTTGAGATCCGCACTGTCAATCCCAATAAATTTATGCTTTATACTATTAAAATTTCTAAGAGTAAATTCTGGATCATTTTGAACAAAACTTTGGGCCTCATACATTCCAACACTAGCACCTGAGGGTGCACAAGCACGGCCTTGGTACTTGTTGTCAGACAGCACATCAATTTCAATAGTTTTATCTCCCCGGCTATTGAAAACTAGCCTTTCCTCAATTGAAGTGATTGTAGGCAATCTTTATCATTCCATCTCAGATTGTATCTCCGCCCTTCGTTTCCTCAATGCTTCATAGTAGGGAATGACTTGATATATTGTTTCCACACTAGAAACGAACATCCTTCTACAACAGTATCGTGTGATATTCAGAGAATCCATAACCTTATTTGGTTCTTCTCCTTGTTTTAACTGGGTTAAATATTCATTATAGATGTCAGCTATCAATTTTCCACATGTAAAGCATCTTACTGGAACAAGCATAATATAAAAAAATGAACTCCTTAATAAAAATCATTCAAATAGCGTAATCAGATTAGTGGGAATATTCAAATTATCCCTCAAATAATAAAATGTCTAAAGCGGGAGTCGCCCAGCTTGGCCAAAGGCGTAAGGTTGAGGGCCTTATCCCTTAGGGGTTCGTGGGTTCAAATCCCATCTCCCGCATTTGACATGATATTTTTAGGAACATAAAGAAGTGACCCGAAAGCAGACATAAATTACATGAGATGAAGATAATCATAAATGAATATTATACCTGCCGTACCAGCCCCAGAATTCAAGGAAATTAACACGTGGAGTGATAACGCAACCCATAGTATAAAGGAACTTAAAGGTAAGGTAGTGCTTTTAGATTTTTGGACATATACTTGTATTTTTTGCTTAAGAACCATCCCGACAATAAAGAAGATCAAGGAGAAATATGCCGATAAAGGTTTGGTAGTATTTGGGATTCATTCGGCCGAGTATGAGTTTGCCAAGAATATTGAAAATATTGGAAAGGCATTAAAGGAGTTTGGGTTGGATGAGGAAGTGACAGGATATGACATCAATAATAAGACTTGGGAAGCGTACGGAAATTCATACTGGCCTAAACACATTTTGATTGACAGAGATGGTTTTGTTAGATACGAGCATCCAGGATATGGAACTCTTGATGATTTTGAAGAAGCTTTGGCTGATTTGCTTGATCTTCCCTTCTCAAAGCCAGAATCTGCTCATGAAGAAGAAGAAGAGATAAAATCAGAAGCAGGTAATGACCTAATCTATGAAAGCGAGAAGATACAACAGAATACCAAGGAACAAGATGAGGTATCAAAGATATACGGAATGCATTTTAACGGTATGGCCCCTGAGATTTGTGTAGGTTACTCCCGAATTAGACGGTTTGGAAATAATCAAAAAGCCAAAATTAATGAATATAATGTGTTTACTGAACCTCAAACAGTAATGGATAACACTGTATATTTGAGGGGAAAATGGAGATGGGATAAAGAGGGTATACAGGCATCACTTGAGCATAAGGAAAAAAATCCAGCAATAGTCTTCAAATACAATATGGCATCGAATGTAAACGTAATAGTTGGTAGCGTTGACGATAAGCCTGCAATAGCAAATATCATGCTAGATGGTGAATTTTTAACTGATGGGCAGATAGGATTTCATGGAAAAATAGACAGTAACTCGAGTTTTTTCGAAATCACCTGGCCACATATTATGAACATAGTAAAGACTTCGAACCCCGAAAGTCATGTGTTGGAGATCCTGCCGAAAACAGAAAATTTCTATTTCTACACGTTTGTGTTTGGTTAATTGCCGGGTACTGAAGATAGTATTTTCATGTATCATATATACAAAGTATGATTATATCTTGATTTTTTTGCCAATTATTTTGATTCTTCGTGATAAGAGTAACTTCCTTCTTGGTAGTATCAGTTACAATGGGCTCCTCACTATGGCACGGGAAAATTTGCTAAGACCTCTGGGAGACTAATAATAGGTCATAATATAAATCCTGGAACCAACTGCTCTCTTAAGGTAGATACTGAGTCTCGATATCTTAAACGTGTTTTGAGTCGGATTGTAGCTCTGATTGGTTTGAAATGGTGTGTCAACCGGATTGTCAGACAATAGACTAGTCGTCAAAAAGTAGATACAATATCGATTTTCTAGTTATAGGTTAAACCTGTATATGGATATGACTAGGCTATCTAGATGATGATACGCACACTAATACTTCATCACGAAAAACAAAGTACAATAGTGTACCCCATCCAAATGCTGTTATACCAGGAAATACCTACCCGAGATAGCTCCGGACTTTGATACGAATTAAAGTAAGATTTTCATTATGGATCTATATCTTAACAGGAGGCAATAACCAATGCAGCCTTTCATATCAGACAGCATACTAATAAATGGTTTGAAAATAGCTTTAGAGTAAAAAATCTTATTATTTTGGTACTATGGGAGAATGTCATCTGCATACCAAGGGCAATCTTTCATTATAGCCTTGCCAAAACACCAGCCTATCTGCAACAGAGGGGTGTGCTTCTTAAGCATTTATAAATATAGAATAATCATAGTGAATTTGTCAGCCTTTTATTTTACTGGTTATAAAATCGATCCACTAGAGACACCAATTTGTAATTAATTACCCTTTAATATAGCTATATATGTACGCATACTGCTTATATAACAATAGTTCATCACTTCATCTGGCATAAGAGATAATGGCGCAAAACTTCATCAAGGCCTTGCCATTAAAGCTATATTATCCTTTAAATTATAGATATTTTAAGAAAAATATGGCTCGGTGAACACAATTTATATCTTTTTAGCCCATTAATATTAAAAAATGCGCATTGAACAAGGCCAAAATGAAATTCTCGGCTATAGGGATTTCTATTCAATAAATTTAATCGCTAAAGTGCGAAAATGTGATTTTTATAGGCACAGGACTACT
>DATEIH010000133.1:0-14581 GCA_035279165.1 Candidatus Nitrosocosmicus sp.
TTTCCCAGATAACAATGTTGGCTATTTTGTGAGCTTCTATGATTATTACCAACCAGAAAGTTATTTGCCTCAAACTGATACCTATATAGAAAAGGATACTGAAATAAATGAAAAAATCGAACAAATGCGTCTCGAATCAACATCAATGTTATTGTCAGGGGAACCGACAATTATCATCGCCACTGTTTCATGTATCTATTCATTGGGTTCACCCCATGAATGGAGAGAGCAATCTCTTACACTTAAGAAGGAGATGGAGATAGATAGAAGAAGTATTATCAGGAATTTAATAAAAATAAGATATGAAAGAAATGATATGAATTTGACAAGCGGATCTTTTAGTACCAAAGGAGACATAATAGATATTATTCCAGGATATTCTGATGATATAATAAGGATTAGTCTTTTCGGACATCATATAGAAAAAATTACAATGATCGATAAACTGACTAAAGATATAAAAAAAGAATTAGATTCGATAATCATTTTTCCTGCCAAACACTATATTGTAGATCAAGATAGTCAGAAAAGGGCACTCGTATCAATAAAGAAAGAATTGGAAGAATGGTACCCCAAATTGCCCTCCGAACTTGAAAGGCAAAGGTTGCTATCTAGGACAAATTATGATCTCGAAATGCTATCGGAACTAGGATATTGCAGCGGAATAGAGAATTATTCAAGGCACTTTGATGGGAGAAAGAGGGGTCAACCGGCTTATTGTCTATTAGATTTTTTTGATAAAGATTTCCTGTTAGTCATAGATGAATCTCATGTAACTTTACCTCAAATTATGGGAATGTACAAAGGAGATTATTCAAGGAAAAAAACATTGATAGATTATGGGTTCCGATTACCAAGTGCATTTGATAACCGACCTCTAAAGTTTGAAGAGTTTGAAAAATATCTTAATCATGTAATATATGTATCCGCAACGCCCGGAAAATATGAGATAAATAACCATGATAATCTTGTTGAGCAATTAGTTAGGCCAACAGGATTAGTCGATCCTCAAATAGAAATAAAAAAAACCCAAGGTCAGATTTCAGATCTAATCTATCAGATTCAAGAAAGGGTCTCAAAGAAGCAGAGAACGTTAGTGACGACATTGACTAAGAAGATGGCCGAAGATATGGCAGACTACCTCTCTAGAAACGGGATTAAGGTAAGGTATATTCATTCGGAAATTAGTGGGCTGGAACGGACTGAATTACTTAGACAGCTTAGGATAGGAGAGTTTGATGTGTTAGTTGGGATAAATCTGTTAAGAGAAGGATTAGACTTGCCTGAAGTTTCGCTTGTGGCTATTTTGGATGCTGACAAAGAAGGGTTCTTAAGAAATTATACTAGTCTTATTCAAACCTTTGGAAGGGCTGCTAGGAACATTGATGGGAAGGTAATCATGTATTCAAATTCGGTGACCAAATCCATAAAGGAAGCAGTAATAGAAACTAATAGAAGGCGCAAAAAACAGATTGAATTTAATCTAGAAAACAAAATTGAGCCTAAAAGTATCACAAAACCGATCCCTCAAAAGAATTCAAATATCTCAAACTTGGAGGTTAATTTGAAAGCAATGACTAGAAATGATTTAATAGAGTTATCGACCAAAATAGAGACTCAGATGAACAAATTTGCAGAGGAATTAGAGTTTGAAAAAGCGATTGAACATAGACAGCATCTCAAAAAGGTAAATGAAATTTTGTTGAAACTGACAACTAATTAAACTGAAATGGAAAATAAAATAGTAATTAAAGGAGCAAAGCAACACAATCTAAAAAATCTCAACTTAGAAATACCCAAAAATAAATTGGTGGTAATTACAGGTTTATCCGGTTCTGGAAAATCAACCCTGGCATTTGATACAATTTTTGCTGAGGGGCAGAGGAGATACGTGGAATCGCTATCGGCGTATGCAAGACAGTTCTTGCAAATAATGGACAAACCTGATGTAGATGTAATTGATGGGCTGTCACCAGCGATAGCAATCCAACAGAAAACAACCAACAAGAATCCCCGTTCGACTGTGGGAACAATTACTGAGATCTATGACTATCTTAGATTATTATATTCAAAAATTGGTATCCCTTATTGTCCCCAATGCGGAACAGAAATATCGTATCAATCCTTAGAGTCAATAGTTGCATCAATCCTTGATCTTACTAAAAATAACATACATGAAGAAATGCTATTAATTTTAGCTCCCATTATTAGAGAAAAAAAGGGAACATATGAGAAGACTATTGAAGCTCTAAAGGAACAAGGGTATTCTCGGGTAAGAGTTGATAAAGAAATAATAGATATTGCAGATATTAAACAACTTAACATCATTTCTGCAAAGGAAAAACACTTGAGACATTCCATCGAGATTGTTATCGACAGAATATCAAGTAACAATATATTGAAAGACAAAGACAGAGTTTTTGAGGCAGTACAAACTGCAATTGATAAAGGTGGCGGTATAGTCATGGTCTTAGTAGAGGGCAAGGAATATTTGTTTTCTCAAAGAAATTCATGTCCTCTCTGTAACATAAGTATTGGAGAAATGGAGCCTAGATTTTTCTCGTTTAATTCACCATTTGGCGCATGTCAAAGTTGTCACGGATTGGGCGTTGAAACAGAGTTTGATGTTGACTTAATCATACCTGACAAGACTAAAACAATTTTGGATGGTGCTATTAAACCATGGTCAGCAGGGCATTTTGCAAGTTTTAGAATATCCATGCTAAAGGACGTGGGTAAGAGATTTGGTTTTAATCTAAATACTCCAATTGACAGGATGAGCAAAGAGCAAATTAATGTTATTTTAAACGGAACAAATTCAAAGATAAAGTTTAATTATGTATCAAGGTCCAGTGACAGTTCGTGGGAATACTCAGGTAATTTCGAAGGTGTAATTTCCAATCTACAAAGAATATTCAATGAAACCGATTCAGACTCAAAGCGCGAAGAAATTAGAAAATTTATGATTGAAAAACCTTGTGAAACATGCAACGGTCAGAGATTAAAAAAAGAGGTTCTTGCTGTGAAGATAAATGGAAAATCCATCATGGACATTTGTAACCTTCCTGTAGAAAAGACTATAGAATTCTTTAGTAACATCACTCTCAATAATAATGATTCAATAATTTCTAAACAAATATTAAAGGAGATAAATAGTAGGCTCAAGTTTCTATCAAATGTAGGTTTGAACTATCTGAATTTGAACAGGAATGCAGGTACACTTTCAGGTGGCGAATCTCAAAGAATCAGGTTGGCTACCCAGATCGGAACTAATCTAACCGGTGTGCTGTATGTATTGGACGAACCAACTATTGGGTTACATCAGAGAGATAATAACCTACTGATAAGCACTCTCTTTAAATTGAGAGAAATCGGAAATACTGTTATTGTTGTAGAACATGACGAGGAAGTCATAAAAAGTGCTGATTGGATTATTGATATTGGCCCCAGAGCAGGAATACATGGAGGACAAGTAGTAGCACAAGGAGAACTTCATGAGGTACTAGAAAGTAAGGATTCCCTAACAGCAGATTATTTAGCTGGAAGAACTGTTATAAACGACAATCAACAACGAAAACAGATCGGAGACAGATTTATCCAAGTTTTTGGTGCAAATGAGAACAACCTTAAAGATATAAATCCCATTTTTCCGTTAGGAGTAATCACTGTAGTCACAGGTGTTTCTGGATCTGGAAAATCTACTCTCATTAATGATATATTGTTTAACTATCTAACTAATCATTTTTATAAATCCAAATCAAGAGTTGGAAAATATCATAAGATTGTCGGAGTAGAGAACATTGACAAAGTTATAGGGATAGACCAATCTCCAATTGGAAGAACACCACGGTCTAATGCTGTGACATATGTAAATGCCTTTACCTTCATAAGAGATTTATTTTCAAGGACACAATTATCAAAGGAACGAGGATATAAGATGGGCAGATTTTCATTCAATGTGCCTGGCGGCAGATGCGACATATGCGATGGGGGTGGCGTCAGAAAAATAGAAATGCAATTCTTGCCCGATGTATATATTACGTGTGATCAATGTAAGGGATCCCGTTATAATAGTGAAACTTTGGCAGTTAAATATAAAGGAAAAAGCATTTCAGATGTTCTAAATATGACTGTGGAGGAAGCACTAGAGTTCTTTAAAAACAATATCCCTATAAGGAACAAACTGAAGTTGTTGGATGATGTAGGTCTGGGATATCTGCATCTGGGTCAATCTGCTACTACACTGTCAGGAGGAGAAGCACAAAGAATAAAATTAGCAACTGAATTATCAAAAAGGGATTCAGGTAACACACTGTATATTTTAGACGAGCCTACCACAGGATTACATTTTGCTGATGTAAAGAAATTATTGAAAATATTATTTAGGTTAAGAGAACTAGGAAATACTATCATCGTGATTGAACACAATTTAGATATCATTGCCTCTGCTGACTGGATTATCGATTTGGGTCCTGAGGGCGGAAATAAAGGAGGACAAATCATAGCCACTGGTACTCCAGAAGAGATTTCAGAGAATAATTCAAGTTACACCGGACAATATCTAAAGGAAAAAATAAGAAAATTAAGAGAGAAAGAATTGGTCGTAAGGAAACACAGGTGAATAGATACGTGGTCGTGGAGGAAGGAATTGTTATTCCTTTTAAATAAATGATTATGATTTTCAAATATATAAAGAACTAAATTGATATCCAAAGAAATCGACTATATCAAATATCCTTATCCCCATAAACCCGGCGTATATATCATGAAGGATAAAAAGGAAAATATTATTTATGTTGGCAAAGCAAAAGATCTCGACAAAAGAATCAAAAGTTACTTTTCCAAAAACATTCAGACAATACAATATGGAAATTGGAAAACTAAAGTCCTTGTATCCAAAATTAAAAGCATTGATTATATTATTACGGATACCGAGATAGAAGCATATCTATTGGAATCAAATCTAATCAAAAAACACAGGCCAATTTTCAATATTGAACTCAAAGATCAACAGAGGTACACCTACCTAAAGATTACAGATGAAACATTTCCAAGGTTACTAGTAACAAGGAGAAACCGAAATGGGGACTTTACTGGTCCAAGGGGAGAGGTAATAGGTCCATTTGTGAAAGGCAGCTCAAGAAACCTATCTGTTGGCTTATTAAGGAAAATGTTTAAGGTTAGAATCTGTACCAAACTTCCTAAAAAAGAATGTTTAGAATATCATATTGGAAACTGTGATGCGCCATGTATTAATAAGATTAACGAAGAGCAATACAAAGAAAATATAACATCCTTAAAAAAAATATTAGATGACAAGGAAACCTTATGGAATTTTAGTAAGAAACTTGAGACGGAAATGAAGATTGCTTCTGATAACCGAGATTATGAAAGGGCTATTTTTATTAGAGATACCTTAACCAGACTGCAAAATCTATTACAGCATCAAAAAATGGAAAACGATTCTGATGAAGGTTACAAATCTGAGGAATATATTGGATTTTTGAGGGATGAAAATCAAAAAAATATGCATGTAATGACACTAGTAAGCAAGAACGGGGTCATCAATGATATGAAAAAATATCAGTTTGATTTGTTAGGGGATAATTCCATTGAGAATTTCATTTGCCAATATTATCATTCTAGTGCAAAATTACCAAATGTCATTTACCTAAGCGAAAGTATCGGCGAAGAAACAAATTTACAAAAAGTCTTGTTTAAGATGACTGGGGCTATAGCTAGAATAATTCCTATGGATTCCAAATACATTCTAAAGGAACACCAACACGAGGTCAATGATAGGAACAAGCGCAGTATCATGCAATTGATACTAAACAATCTAAAAACATATATCGAAAAGAATCACGAGCCAGCCCTTGATGATCTGCAGCTGATACTAGGATTAAAAAGATTGCCATATATTATAGATTGTTTTGATATCTCAAATTTCGGGAATGATTTTGCTGTTGGAGCTTGTACCCGATTCATTAATGGTATCCCAGAAAAGAAAGGATACAGAAAATTCAAAATAAAAAAGGTATTCTATCAAAATGACTATTTAATGATGGATGAAATCATAAGGAGAAGATATTCGTCTCATAAGGACGGCGAATTTTTTTCAGAAGTTAAGCAAGGTGATAGACTCCCCGATTTGATTGTAATTGATGGTGGGAAGGGCCACTTAAACACGGCAATTGCAACATTAAAAGAGATGGGTATAGAAGAGATTGATTGTATTTCTTTAGCTAAAGAGAAAGAAGAGGTGTACACCCTAACGTCAATATTGCCAACCCAAATTCCAAGAAATAAAAAATCATTAAGGATATTACAACACATAAGGGACGAATCACATAGGTTTGGTTTAACTTATAATAGATATTTAAGGAAAAAAATGTTAAATCCGTGATTGCTCGGATTAACCAGAATAACTAAAGTAAGATTACTCATCGCATTCGTCACGAATATTTTTAATAAAATTGCGATAAGCGACTAAGCATGATTGAAATAATATTTTTAAGTGGTCTATGAGCAAGTCCTGTTATCATGAAAACCCCTGGAATTGTTGTAGCAGGTATTACTAGCGGGGTTGGAAAAACAACAATATCAACTGCCATAATACAGGGCCTCTTGAAAAGGGGATACAACGTCCAACCATTCAAGATTGGACCGGATTTTATAGATCCGTCTTATCATAACATGATTTCAAAGCGTCGATCAAGAAATCTTGACGTATGGTTGATGGGAATAAGCGGATTAAAGGAATCATATTTGAAAAATTCTATGGATTCTGATTTTACAGTTTTGGAAGGCGTAATGGGTTTGTATGATGGACTGTCCGGAGGGAACAATTTTGCAAGTACTGCACATGTATCAAAAATCCTAGACCTTCCAATTCTTTTAATTGTCGATGCAAAAAAGGCAGCCCGATCATTGGCTGCAATCGCGTTGGGGTTTATCAAGTTCGAACCCACGTTAAGAATTTCAGGAATAGTACTAAATAACATTGCAAGTGAACGACATTTGAGATATATTGTTGAAGCATTTGATTCAAAAATTAAGATACCGATTGTTGGAAAAGTATTTAATAATGAGAACATAATCTATCACGAAAGACATCTAGGGTTGATACCACGCATAGAACTAAGTGTCAAATCGCAGGGTAATATCATAAACAATTCCAATATTGTTGCTGAACACCTAGATTTTGAAAAAATTATCCAAATAGGTAAGAAAATAAATTATCTAGACAAATCAAAGTTTGAAAGGTTTTCTATGGACATGTCAACAAGAAAATTCAGATACCAAGAATCTGAAAAATCATTTGATTCAAGAGTAAAGATAATAGTTGCATTAGATAAATCGTTTAATTTTTATTATCAAGATAACCTAGATATATTGCATAAGAGGGCCAAAATAGATTTTTTCAGTCCTCTGGATGACTCTTGTATCCCTGAAGATGCAACTGGCATAATTTTAGGCGGTGGATTTCCGGAAGTAATTGCAGATAAACTAGAAAGCAATATGAACATGCGGAGATCAATCTTGGACCTAGCACAGAAGGACATACCGATTTATGCCGAATGTGGGGGACTAATGTACTTAACAAAGACAATTTCAGGCTATAAGAACAACAATAAAAAGCACAAAATGGTGGGATTATTTGATGCAGATACGGTTATGACAAATAGAGTTACCCTTGGGTATACAGAAGCTTTGTTAAATGATGATCAAACTTATCTGGGAAAGATACGAAGGTTGAGAGGTCATGAATTTCATTATTCAAATGTAGTCGTTAATAATCCCGATCTAAAATTGATTTATGATTTAAAAAAAGGGAAAGGTATCATGGATGGGAAAGACGGATTTCATACTCATAACTGTATAGCATCTTATATGCATACACATTTTATAAATTCGACTTTATCAGATAGATTTGCAGAATGTTGTGTTCAGTATTCAAAAAAATAACATAAATAAATAAATCAAATTGACAATGAACAATTTTAGATCTAAAGGTTTGATGGTTTAAACTAAAATTAACAGCGATTATGTCTTTGTATGAGCTTTGGATCTATTTGTTGAATACAACAACATAAGGGAATTAATAATAGATGAGGCTGCAGAACTACCACCCTTTCTACCTACATTTGTAATATAAGGAACATCCATTTTTGATAAATCAATTTTAGATTCAACAGCTGAAACGAATCCAACTGGGATTCCAATAACTAGTAATGGTAAAGTTTTTTTTTCCTCTATCAATGAAATTAACTCATAGAGAGCAGTTGGTGCGTTTCCGATTATAACTATACCGCCATTTATCCTGTCAGCAGCCTTCTGCATTGCAAGCTCAGATCTAGTTTTGTTAGATTCCTTTGAAATTTCTTTTATTTTAGGATCATTTATAAGACAAATGCCAGTCAAATTTAGATCCAATAATGATTTCTTATTTATTCCATGCAATACCATCTCAACATCTGTGACCACAAAAGATTTCTTGGAAAATGCTAAGAAAGCAGATTCTATTGCTTTGTTATGAAAAATAATTCTATCTTTCTTAGCAAAATCAAAGTCAGCTGTAGCATGAATAACTCGTCTTACCACAGCCCATTCATTGTCAGTATAACCATGGTTTCCGATCTCAGATTCTATTATATCAAAACTTTGCTTCTCAATTCCAAAAGCCCTCGTCGACATGTCCCTAGATTGAGGATTACCTATACTATAATCGCCAGTTTTATCGTTAGAAAACTCCACTCTTATCTTCGGCCTCCTTAGCTAATGTGATTACCAGATCTATTACCGCAGGGTCTACTCCTATATGTTCAGATATAAACAAGTTGTTAAAACTATATTTTTCTTGTGCTTTTGCCAAATCAACCAGGATGTCTTTTTGAATATGTATTCCCTTATGCAAAAAGTATGGTATTACCAGTATTGTACTGGGATTAGAGGTTAAACATTCCCTTATACCTTCTTCGATATTTGGTGGTTCTAATTCTAAGAAACAAAATTTGACATCTTTATACATTTTTTTCAATCCACTAACAGTATATAGAAAAGCTTCTCTAGCACGCTTATCGCTACTACCATGGCCTATCAATAGTAAACACAAGTTCGTTTTTTCCCTATCGAGTCCCTTTTCGACGATCAATGAGTTTACTCGATTTAGTACTATTTCAGAGATTATTGGTTGATATGATAATGGTTTTGTTATCACCATTTTCTTATTTTCTTGATGAATAATAGACGCAGTTTTGGTAACAGCATCTTTAAGTTTCATCCCGGGGTATAGGAAGTAGGGAACAATAGTTATTGAATCTACTCCTCTTTTAATACATTCTCTAATTCCTTCATCAATGTATGGTGGAATTACTTCGAGGAAGCAATAATCAACGTAAGAATAATCGGTTTTCTGTTTAATAAAGTCACAAGTACTTCGCAATTCCTCCTGTACATCTTTCATTTTGCTTCCTCGATCGATTATTAATAGTGCCTTTTTCATTGATAATTCTCCCGACTTATAGCGACAGTCAAATCTGGTGGAAATTTTTGTTTAGGTACTATTAAAATACCCTTCGAAGCCGCCAATGAAGCGGCCTCAGAAACACTCGAGGTTCCTTCATATTTTCCAACCAAATCAGATGGATTTGGAACATCTATGGCATTTAATTCAGTTTTAGAATAGAGGATGAGAGGAAAATTATTTTCTGTGCAAAATTCATCTAAACCAACCACGGGTTTGCCTCTATCCAGAGATGTAATCGCTTTAATGCTTTTTGTACTCAATCCATTTTCTTCAATAACTTTTATTATGCCCTGTTGAATTGTTTGCTTTGAAGTTGTCCAGTGTAATCCGATACCTACATAAAGTGATTTTGGTCTATAAACTACTGATTTAGCAGTTAACGATTTGTTTGAAACTAATTTATCCGTAATAATTATCGAGCCCTTATAATCGTCAGATAACAAGTCGGTAATCATTGGGACTATCTCAACATTCTTTGGTAGTTGGCCCATGTTCCACCAATTCTTTTCTCCACTGTCCTGGTAAACACCAATTCTTTCTTCATTAATCATCATGGCGCTGACCTTTGTTACATTTTCAAAATTATCTATGACCCAGTCGAATTTTTTTCCCAGTAAATCGATCGCGATGGTTTTATTAACATCAGCTGCAGTAGTAATTACTGGAATTGAATTTAGGATCTCGGCTACGTTAAGGGCTAATTCGTTAGCGCCACCTAAATGCCCAGATAGTGTGCTTATAACAAATTTTGCAGCATCATCTATCACAATTACGGCTGGATCATGCTTTTTGTCTTTTAAGTGAGGTGAGATTAGCCTAATAACCGCTCCTAATGAAAATATACAAACAAGCGAATCATATCTATAAAAAAGTAGTTCTATCTTGTTTGTTACAGATTCGGAAAAGAAAATTATAGATGAATCCGAATACCTAAATTTTTCAGGTACATGGATTTCCGACTCGCTTAGTACATTTTGGATTCTCTTAGCGATTTCAATACCCTTTTTAGTTATAGCGACTATAGCAACATTCTTTTTGTTTATATGCTCATTCAATTCCTAAAATAAATCTCCTATACTTTACCACTTTATTAGAATAACTATTTTATTATAAGTTTGCGTCTTAAAATCTTTTGTTGTAGATCTATAACCTTCACTGGAACAAACAGTATACATGGTTATAGGCTAGTAATGCAGTGATTGCGATAATATGAAATGTTGTAGATAAACAGTTTTTCACTACTTTGCGCCTGCTGATCATAAATCTCATACTAAAATTTACTATTTCGTAAAACTGAGGCTCTCAATTTTTTGGAAATCTACCAATGATGCATCCTTTAAAGTCGAACATAATAACTTCTATGGACAACTCATTTTTTGAATAGTTTTTTAGCTGACTAGCTGCATTACTACATATAAGATCATAAAACCCTTTAATATCGTTAGAATCGATTATTTCTGAGACATGTCGTGCAGTATTAGCATCTCGGATTAGTTTCAGAATGTCTTCAGAAGCACCGGCGGTCTCTGCTAGTTTAGCCATAAAATCCATATTCACGTGAGATCCCCTTACATGTGTTTGTTTAACCCCCATTGCTATTTTTGTTAATTTTCCAATAAATCCAGCAATAAACACTTTTTTGACTCCCTTGTCGTGACATTGCTTTACACTATAGCCTGCAAAGTCACCCATTTGGACATAACAATGATCAGCGTATGTATCACCGAACAATCTTTTACAAAAATCTTCACTTCTACCCCCTGTTGTTAGAATAAAGGTATCCGCTTTTAGTGCTATTCCAACATCCAAACTTTGTCTAATGGCGGCAGCAAAAGAAGCCGTTGAATAAGGGAGTACTATGCCAGTTGTCCCTAAAATTGAAATCCCCCCAAGTATGCCTAGCCGAGGGTTGTCAGTTTTTTTTGCTATTTCTTCCCCACTAGGTACAGAGATTGTCACTTTCAAACCTTGTTTTTTATAATTTTCTGGATAAAGAGTTAATACTTCATGTATGGCTTCGGTGATCATTTTCATTGGTACTGGATTTATTGCAGCATGTCCCAATAACAATCCAAGGCCAGGTTTGGTTACCTTACCTACCCCAATCCCTCCAGTGATTTTCACTTCACCCTTATTGCTTGTCGATTCAACTGTAGAGCAGATTTCAGCACCATGAGTTACATCAGGATCATCCCCGCCATCCTTAATTACAGCACAGGTAATCGTGTTTTCATACATTTTTGTCCATGCAATTTTGAGTGTAACCTTTTTACCCTTTGGTAATGTAATCTGCACATCTTCGACACTCTTTCCGGTTAACAAAGTGATAAGGGCGGATTTTGAAGCAGCAGCAGCTGAGGTTCCTGTTGTGTAACCGGTTTTAAGTTGGCCGCTTAACTTTTTCTCTTTAACTTCTTGAGGGAGGTCCTGTTCGCTTTCGGCGATAGATAAATCATTAGAAATTTTCTCATCTGACTCCGTCAAGACCATTCATCGAATATGATTACCATACAAACAAGTTAAAATAAACTTTATGAGAATTTTAACTGACACCTATGCTTTGCAATGCTTCAGCTTTATCTGTTTTTTCCCAACTAAAGTCAACATCTCTTCGCCCAAAATGTCCATATGCAGATGTTTTTTTATAAATTGGTTTTTTCAGATCTAGCGTTCTAATAATGCCAGCTGGGCTAGTATCAAATATTTCTTTGACTTTATTCTCTATTTGTTCTTCATCTACCCTTGACGTTTTAAACGTATCAACCATAATTGATACAGGTTTTGCGACACCTATTGCATAAGCAATTTGAACTTCACATTTAGTGGCCAATTCGGCGGCCACGATATTTTTGGATATATAGCGGGCCATGTAGCATGCAGATCTATCTACTTTGGTTGGATCTTTGCCTGAGAAAGCTCCTCCTCCATGCCTTCCCATCCCTCCATAGGTATCAGCAATGATTTTTCTTCCTGTCAATCCTGTATCGCCAGGAGGCCCTCCAATAACAAATCTGCCTGTAGGATTAACAAATACCTTAGTTTCGGAAGTTATCCAATCTGAGCAGACGGGATTGATTACAAACTTAGTAATTTCTTCATTAATTTGTTCCTGAGAGATTTCAGGAGAATGCTGAGTTGACAACACAATAGTATCAATCGACTTTGGTTTATTATCTTCATATAGAATTGAAACTTGTGATTTGCCGTCAGGTCTAACCCAATCTAATTCTTTTTTCTTCCTTACTTGGGACAAACGCAGGGATAAATTATGTGCAAGTGTTATAGGCAAAGGCATAAACTCAGGGGTTTCGTTTATCGCAAACCCAAACATAAGTCCTTGATCACCTGCTCCCTGCTCTCTTAATTCATTTGATGTAATTCCAACAGAAATATCTGGACTTTGTTCATGAAGTGAAACTAAGACCGAGCATGTATTACCATCAAATCCAAATTCAGGTTTATTATAACCAATATCGTTTATTTCATTTCTTACAATCTCCTGGACGTCCATCCTATGGGTAGAAGTTACCTCTCCTGCCACTATGACTACTCCTGTAGTCGTCATGGTTTCTACTGCTACCCTAGCATCAGGATCATTCTTTAGAAATGAATCAAGGATGGAATCAGAAATTCTATCGCATATCTTGTCAGGATGTCCTTCTGTTACACTTTCAGATGTAAATATGTATTTTCGAGGCTGCATTATTATCATTAATCATGAATTCGGAATTTGTACTAATTATTAGAATTCTTTTTCTAATTTAATGAAAAGCACGTTATTACCTCTTATAACGACTTTCCCATAATTTGCCAACAGATCAGATCCCTCAAATTCCTCTGCATCAACTAGAATCAGATTCATGTAAGAATCTACATTTGACATTTTGCCCCTATATTCAATTTCGCTTTTTAACCTTACAGCAACTTTTCTGTTCAAAGAACGCTGTAAAACATTTAAGGGTCTCTTAGTAGGTTGTTGTGAAGGTGATGCTGCCATATTGTTAATCAATTGTGAAAAGACCCTAGGCTACAATAAAAAGCTTCCTCTGCCGTGTGATATCTAACAAAATAATATTTTTATCCATGAAAGAATACCTAAACTCATAGATTCAGAAGTAAAAAGGTTAGATGGTCTTTTGCTCGGATTGAACCAAAAGGGCACGCTGATCGAGCTAGTTGGCAAAAAAGGTGCTGGAAGAACACGTCTGGTTTATATGATGTGCGCATTAAATAGCATGAGAAGCAAAAAGACGTTATATCTAGATGGATCGGGAAATTTTAGGCCAGAGGTAATTAAGGAATATCTTTTAAAGATAGCAGATGCTAACAATGAGGAACTAAAAAATCTTTTGAAGAAGATAATATATCAAAGAATTTATGAATCAGACAAGTTAATTCTTGTTTTGAAAAAAATTAAAGTATTAGAAATAGATTATGTAATTCTTGATGATGTAATACCATTATTTCTTTATAGTCAGAATAAGAACATCAGACAAGAGGTTAGAAAGTTCATTAGGGAAATAGCTGTAATTACCATAACCAAAAAGATAAGCATAGTTTTTACAAGTACCCTGATTGAGAAATTTGAGAAAAATAGTTTTGAAAGAATAAATTATGAACTTTTTTATCACGATATAATCAGATATGTTCATATTAAAGCAAGTATTAAAAGAAGAAACCAAAATACGGTCGAATGTGTATTTATTCATCCAAAACAGCTTATTGATTCTAGACTAGTAGTTAACTTGGAAAAATTGTAACATCATTGGATTTAAAGCATAGTAGAAATTATTATAGTAAAATGTAATAGATTTAAAGAATGATAGAATCATAAGAAATCATTATGTATTCTTTTACGGTAGTTGAAAGAAGAACCCAAAACAATGTATAATTATAATTATAAAAACAACTACAACAAGGTAGTTATTATAGGACTTGGCCAGCTTGGTCTTCCAGTTGCTAAATATGTTAAAGAACATGGTTTTGACACTTATGGATATGATATAAATCAAAAAACCATGCAGTCAGCTGAAACCAATTATGGAATTAAAC
>DATEIH010000134.1:0-5904 GCA_035279165.1 Candidatus Nitrosocosmicus sp.
ACCAATTTTTTTGTAATGTATAAACCTAGACCTGTACCTGATTCAGAATCAGTAGCAAACCTCTCAAATAGGTGTGGAAGCATAGCTTGAGAAATGCCTTTACCTTCATCCGCAATACTAATAACTATTTTGTCATTGTTCTTAGAGTAGTTACCGTTCTTACTGTTTACAGATTTATTGTGGATATCTTTTTTTATAGAAATGGTTACATTATTGCGTTCATTAGAAAATTTAAAAGCATTACCTACTATATTATTTAGAATTTGATAAAGTCTGACACCATCTACATCTACCATTAGTTTATTACTGGACAATATTTTATCATCGTATTTTATTATTATATCATTATTTTTGTCACCTTTTTTCCTAGGTATTTGATAGTTAATTTTAAAATCATTAATTTCTTTGATCAAGTCCCTGTTCTCCTTATTTAATTGAATATTGTTATTGTCTAAAAGGTCAAGCTTTGCAATGTCAAGCAGATCGTTTATTAGATCACTAAGTCTAGTAGCATTATTTAAGACAAGTTGTTGATAGTTTGTTAGCCGTAATATTGTTTCTTCCTTTCCTTGATCCCCTAATGCAGTTTCTATTTTTTTATTCAAAAGATCTTTAAACAGATCATCAATTAATTCGATATAACCTGTTATTGCCTGAGTGGGAGTTCGAAGTTCATGTGCCGCGGTGTTAATAAATTCTTTTTGTTGTATATTTTTTTGAATAAGATCTCTATTTGCGTTTTGTAATTTCTTGTTATTTTTACTCAAGATTTCAAAGGCTTCACGCAGATCTCTAGACTTTTCATCTAAATCTTCTCTGAGTCTTTTGTTTTTTAGAAATACAAGATAAATACAAACAGCCACAATTACCAACATTAAAGTAAAAAAAATAAGTATAAAGAGAATTTGATCAGGTATTACGCTTATGGTAAAAATTTGAAGAGCATTATAATTGGTATTTATATAATTTAAAGACATTCCACTATGAAGCGGCAATGTTTCAAAGATCATAACTGTTTTGTCCTCTCATTCCAAGTTTTGATCTTGACAAATGAATATTTGAATATATATTACCATTTTTTATTCCCTCAGCCAAGTTATATGTTGTAAACTATCGGACATCGTATTTAATGTCGATATTCAAATCTTTCTATTTTACTCGTGGTATCTTAGACCTATCAATTATTTACATCCATTTAAAAGGGGTGAACTGACCATTTGAAAGAATATACGAACGCCTCTCATATTGGACCGCAGCAGCTTCCTGAAAATAACATATGGTCGCTGTCCAGTTATCCCTTGTTTCTTTCAAGGTATCAATTGTCAAGGTGGCAAAACCTCGCTTCTCTTTTGAAGAGAAACTAGCTACACGCTCAAGCTGTATGCTACGAGGTCCTCTCAGACCAGTGTTACGGGTAAGTGGTGATGAAACAAATTCTGGCGCCATGCGACCTCCACCTAGATCAACATGATAGATTTCATTAATGTGAGTATCACCTGATATAAATAAGAGACCATTGATAGTCTCACCCATTCGTTTTGCCAATTCTCTATAAAACCTTTCTCGCTCCCCATCGTATGTACTTTGACCATAACCCTCTCCATCCTCTGCATGATGATTCCAGCTGATACCAGTACCCAGTATTACAACCCTCGGAGATTCAGTACCTCGCAAATCGATTGTATTAAGGACTTTCTCAATTATGTCATTACCAAAGTATATACCTTTGTCCTTATCACGCCTAAATCGACCATCCAGTAAATAAATATCAACTAGACCATAAGAGATCCTAGTTGTTAGTCCTGTCTTGTCAGTTTCTGGTGAAATAGGTTGATTTCCCCAATACTGTAGCCATGTTCTTACAGCCTGCATCCGTAACTCGTTACTAATAGCTTTACTGTCCTTGTCGTTTCCAGCAAAGTCATGGTCATCCCAGATACCGCATGAGGGTAACACTTTAGCCATATCGAGGAATTCCAAATGGCGTCGCATTGAGACATGAGCAGCATGCATTGATTCCACATTACGAGGCACCTCTTTGGTCACATGATCATAAAAATAGAACGTATCACCAAGGTGAATGAATAGGCGTACAGCGCCTACAGCATTTGACGGTGAATCCACCAAGGCCTTTATGGCCGTCCAGGACCCTTGTGCTGTTTGTTTTTTAGATTTGACACAAGAACCAAATGCAAACGTAAATTGCCCATGAGACCCTTCAGCAGGATATGTAAGAAGCGATCCTGAACCACCTGGCACCCGACTTTCATAGCCACCACGCAAAAAACTAAGGTTAAATTCATAGCGTCGATTCGGTAGAAGACCTGTTAAATGGAATCGATAAGTGGGTTCTATCTTTTGAGTTTCATCATGCACCTGGAGATTCGTGAAAGTATCAAATGCTTGAAATCGGTAGGAGCCTTCTCGATCTACTCGATAAAGTACAATTGCAGATGTGTCTGAGACTTGACCTATCACAGGACCCATAAACCGGTAACCTGACCGTGGCAGAGGATCTTGCGCACTGGTAGCTGGGGCGACACAGAATGACTCTGAGGACCAATCTCGAAGCAAAAGGACAGCATTATCGTTATCAAGAAACTGATTGGCGTTACTATTGCCAATTAAAGGTATTGGATGGCCATTAGCAAATAAAAGTATACTGCCTACAAACCATCCATTAGTACCATCTTTGCGTATAAACACCTCAGCAATATCAATTAATTTGCGGCCAAGTGCGGGTGGCACTGGAAGAGGGAACCTTTTTGTCTTGCCAGGGCGGGGCAAAGTTCCAATACTAATAGGTATTTCAGATAATCCCATTTCATCATAAAGTTTCATATTAAAAGGCTCGTAAAGACGCGTCCCATCTGAAAATACAATGTTCACATAATGATTATCACCAGAACTAGCATTATTCGCATCTACTGTAGAGATTTCAAGCACAAGAGAGATAAGATCCTCATTCAGAATCACGGTATCATCAATATATTCCATGTTGTAATTCTCACCATACTTATATAGAAACAGATCCACAAGATACTACTAAGATTCTGTACCCTATTGTTTCAAAATCGGTCAATACGAAAATTTCATGTACACTTTAAACTCTAAAGAATCAAAATGTCAGTAGTCATCTAGTTTCCAGATACCATTCTTTTGAGTACAAGATACCTTACTCCATAAGATTATGATATATCATCCCATAACGACGGTTTATTGTTTGAGGAACTGAAGATACATAATACTACTCCTCTTATTGTGGCTAAAGTCTCGCCTTTAGAATTTCAGGTTTTCAATATACTTTGGCTCTGTATTCTCAAATAGATATAGGATCTATTTTATAGAGGCAAAGTTTTGGTTTTGGTCTTGGCTTTGATTTTGTGGTTATATTATCTGAATTTTTATTGTTTGTAGCTATTCTTAATCATCTTAGTATTTCAATTGATTTATTCCATAAACATTTGATCAAGGTAACACCACTTCCATGATTCACCAGGTTCGTATGATTTTATGATAGGATGTTGGGTATCTCGAAAGTGTTTGGTTCCGTGTTTATTTTTTGAATTATCACAACATCCAACATGACCACAGGTTAAACAGAGTCGTAAATGAACCCAGTCAGAACCTATTTTTTCGCACTCCTCACATCCCTTAGTATTTCCCTGTTCCTTGGTTACATCTACTTGTTGTATATGCTCGCATGAAGATGCTTGATTGCTTTGAGATGATGACATAATTTATTATTGTACTAACATTCTAATTAAATACGTATCTTATTGAATTTTTACACTGCTGGACTTCTTAACTCTAGTTTATTTTTTGTTTTACGAGATTGCCATTTATCAGCCCAATTCTCTAATTGATGAAGTATTGGCTGAAGTTCTTTGGCCTGCGTAGTTAGGTTATATTGTACCCTAATTGGAACTTGGGAGAATATTTTTTTTGATATTAATCCTTCTCGTTCAAGCTCCAATAGCCTGTCTGACAATACAGTACTACTTATTTCTGGTATCAATCTTTTAAGTTCATTGAATCTCACTGTTCCGTTAACACTCAGATTTTTTAATATGTGTAACGACCATCTTCTTCCTAATACCTCCCATATATCCACTATTTCACATTTTCCTTCTTCTTTCTTCATTCTTCTAGTAATATATTACTACCAACTATTAAAATCTAACAAGAGTCTCATAGCAAAGGTGATCAAAACTATAGGTAATTTCTCTATTACTTTATTAAATAGTCATTACTAACTAAGTAATTAATTACTACTATTGTTAAATATTAAGAAGTGGTATATAATACGTGGAAAAGATAAATTATAAAGATCAGATAGTCAATGAGAAAGAGAAAGAGAAAGAGAATAACAATGAAACACAGTCAAGAACCATAAATAAAGTAATTAATAGTTTAACTACAACAGAAGGTGCAGGGTTTATTGTCCATAGGCCATTTCCAACAAATACATTTTCATACTTTGACCCTTTCTTGCTTTTAGATGAAATGGGTCCGATGGATCTTAAACCAGGCGAAGCAAAAGGAGCTCCTGATCATCCTCATAGGGGATTTGAAACAGTAACTTACATGCTTTCTGGGAATTTTGAACACAAAGATTCTCAAGGTAATTCAGGAAAACTTAATCCAGGTGATGTTCAATGGATGACGGCCGGATCTGGAGTAATTCATTCTGAGATGCCTGGAAAAGAATTAACTGAGAAAGGCGGAATACTCCACGGGTTACAGCTGTGGGTAAATCTACCCAGAAAAGACAAAATGACAAAGCCCTATTATCAAGATATTTCCTCATCAAAGATTCCAATTGTTCAACTACCTGAAGGAAGAGGTCAGATAAAGGTAATAGCAGGAAAGTATAATGAAACAGATTCAATTATTAATACAAAAATACCAATTTTGTATTATCATATCATCTTAGAACCAGGTGCAAAAGTGGAAATCCCTGTTAATCCTAAGTATAACGTATTTGCATATGTTCTGAGAGGAAAAGGAACATTTGATGAGAAGCAAAGCGAAATAATCAAAGAAGGTCAGATGGTCACATTCAATAAAGACGGAGAATTCATAACGACTAAAGCTTCTGAAGGGACAACTGAAACTCTTCAGCTGTTACTTATTGGAGGCATCCCAATTGATGAACCAGTAGCAAGATACGGTCCTTTTGTAATGAATACAAAACAAGAGATATACAGAGCTTTGGAAGATTATCGTAATGGAAAACTAGGGGTAATAAGCTACTAAGAAAGTCTCTTCTTTATCACTCTTATTAGGTAACGATCAGTGACAAGCAACTAAACTAGTTAAATGCCAATATCAAACATTGTCATCTATATTGAAGTTCCTGTCTGGTCAAACTAAAAAAAAGAAATAGACGAGTTGAATTCTCAAAGACAAAAACTTAATGAACAAACTTTGTTATCAAGTCAAATACTGAACTCTTTGAATAATAGTTTCTCCTATTTTGTAGAATCCCTAAAAAAATATTTGTGTCGGCAAAAGACCAATATAAAATGTTCATAGTCTATCAGCCTCTTTTTTTATACATGTTACTACAAGCGTAAATTCAAAGGATAAGAATAGTATGGATAAAGATAAATAAAAGTCGTAAGACTAAACCATACTTATAATACCTATAGTAAAAGCGTAACAACAATGTGATTTCTTTTCAGTAGCCTATCAGCAATGTTTTCTGCGATTAATATCTTTACTAAGATTAATATTATATTTATGTATTAACAAATAATTAATATTTACAAGTTATTGATTGCCTCTTGCATTTCTTTTTCAGTTAAACCTTGATACTTCATGATTTTATCATAGACTGGTCCTTTAGTAACTATCTTTGGTCCTGGTTCTAGGATCGAAATAGCATGTTTGATCAAGTCA
>DATEIH010000135.1:0-3248 GCA_035279165.1 Candidatus Nitrosocosmicus sp.
ATTTAATGATATTTTACTATAACTCAAATATTATACTTAGGTCATTTTGATTCAATACGCAAGATACAAAAATTTTAAGTAGTGGCAGATATACTAGGAAATTCATAAATACTCTTTAATACGCCAATTCATGATCAGTAGTCATTGCTAAAAAAAACAAGTAGTAAATTATTTGTTTTATCTGCTCTTTGCATATTTTTATTATTTTATTCAAATTATTCTACGATTAATTTATCCTATGGAGCATATGCTAAAGCTCCTGTAGCGCCCAATGGACCCACTGTAAAAGATAAAGTGCTCAAGGTGGAAAAAGTAACCGACGGATTAGAAAAGCCTACGAGTATGGCATTTTTAGGACCTAACGATATTCTGGTCACTGAAAAAGAAACCGGGAAGGTAATGCATGTTATAGATGGTCAGATACAGGATACTCCAGCAATTGATGTATCTGTGGCTACTGACATAGAAAGAGGTTTACTAGGTATTGCTTTAGCAAAACAACCAGATGGAAAAATCTATGTTTTCCTATCTTATACTGAATCAGGCAACGATGCAGATGGTAGCGATTTTGAAGACAATGTTGACCCATCAGGTAATAGATTATATCGTTATGAATACGTTGACGGGCAACTGGAAAATCCTACTCTGCTACTAGATCTTACTGCAATTCCAGATAATGGTAGAGGAGAGCACAATGGAGGCAAAATCCGAATTGGTCCGGATAATAACGTCTACTACATAGTAGGAGAAGTGGGAGGACATAGGACCCAAGCACAGAATATTGAAGATGGTCCAGAGCCAAATGGACTTGGCGGTGTACTCAGAGTTACTCAGGATGGCGATATCGTAAAGGGCGATGTCATATTTGGCGATGAATCCCCTCTTAATTTGTACTATGCAATGGGTATTCGCAACAGTTTTGGTATGGACTTTGATCCCGTGACCAGTAATCTATGGGATACTGAGAATGGTCCGACGGCGGGCGATGAAATCAATTTAGTCTATCCCGGCTTTAATAGCGGTTGGTCATTGATTCAAGGATTTTCAAAGAATGATTTTATGGTTACTGGAGCAACACCTGATGACTTGGTATATTTTGGGAAAGGATCATATTCTGAGCCAAAATTCTCTTGGGTTACACCAATAGGCGTTACAGCATTGGAATTCTTGAATTCCAGTAAGTTAGGAACAGGATATCAGAATAACATGTTTGTAGGCGACATAAATAATGGTCTTTTGTATCGATTTGTTCTTAATGAAGCACGAAATGACCTATCCTTTGATAATGGATATGCAGAAAATACAGGACCACTTGCAGATAGAGAAGTTAACGACCCCAAAGAAAATCAACCCATAGTATTTGGTCAAGGTTTTGGCGGTATAACAGACCTACAAACAGGTCCAGATGGATACCTGTATGTTTTAAGTTATACTGGTTCTCTATTTAGAATCTTGCCTTCTTCTGGTAATATAACAACCAGTGGCAACACCCCTAATGTAAATACCACAACTAATGATCAAAATCAACAGGAACTGTTGTATAATAATGATCAAATCAATTCTCAGAATGACAATTCTGTTCCGGCAGTCATAGTAGGAATAAATGGTGATAGTTCCTACTCTCCTAATCCTATTTCAATAGAAAAAGGTCAAACAATTACATGGTATAACGGCGATACTATATCCCATACAGTAACCTCAGGACAAGATAATGACAAGGATGCAGGAGAAGTCTTTGATTCAGGTGCAATAATACCCAACCAATATTTCAGCTTTAAATTTGATGATTCCGGTGAATACCAGTACTATTGCATTTATCACCCTTCAATGGTTGGTGAAGTAAAAGTAGAGTAGGGTAACGCAGTAAAATACTACTATTGGTCTATTCAGTAAAGATGAAATATTCACAATGAACTAGTGGACGTTGATTTTTAAGATTAGAATCTAAACAACAATAAAATTATGTCTTTTTGGTTGGTTAATATCATGAGGATGTCCACATGAATCTGCAAACCTATCAGAATTTAATAATTACTTGCTTTAGAGACATCATTTGTATTTTGATACCTCATAATGTTAAAATGAGATCTTCAATGGTTTAGTACCGGAGGAATATAATTCAATAATGAATGAAATCCTTCAATTTTTGCTAGAGTTTTCATAATTTTACATACATCAATTGACAATAGCTTGGAAGGATTAGTTAAAAGTCTTTATCAAATAGAGAATACTAATAATCATGTTCTCGATTGGATTTCTAAGCATTTATTTTCATTAAAATACTTTTATATTACTTTATTTAATGAAATTTGAATTGAACAATAAAATAGGATTATTGACTGTTGTACTGGCATTCGTCTCAATGGCATTGTTACCATCTCTTTTAACAACTCAATCTGTTAACGCAGCTTCACATTGGTGTGAAGACCGCACCGATTCGGGGTCATGGAACCAGGGGTGCAAGGATGGCTGGTATGACCACGACCATTGCAAGAAATACAGTCCAGGAAGTGGAGAATATGCCAGTGGATATAAAGTCGGGTGGGCTAAGGGCAGCTGTAAGTAATAATAATTAGTCTTTTTTTTTGGTCAAAATTTTTTTATACCATTCTAATTATATCGACAGTTTAGAATTACTTTATCTCTAACCGTATTAAACTTCGTTACTAAACATATGTATTTGATTCCGTGGGATTAAGCCCCATATGGTATAGGGGTTCGGATATAAACGGTAATCTTAAAATTTAGATTCGAAAATAAGGTTAAGAGGAATTAGCATTCGTATAACATCATGAATCTGTCCTATGAGGACTTAATAGTTATTATCTACCACTCAGTGATTATATAAATTACATTGATAGAAGTAATATCTACATAGACCCATATACTATGTGGGTTCGATGGGATTAAGTCCCTTATGGTATAAGGGTTCGGTGGGACAAGTATGAAATTTCCATACCAGTAGGATTATGGATTTCATAAATCCTAGTAATTGTTTATCCAAAAAATCCTAGCCTTGTGTTTTGATATGTTCTTTCAATTGAGACTCCTTGACCTCCTGCTTCCAATTATGAGTCAAAATAACCTCAACAGTTTTTACTTCATGACTAATGGAAGACTTTCGATTATTTATCACAAATGCATATGCATCGCTTATAGTAGGTTTAAATACGTCATTAATTTTCAGACCATTCTTGTTATAATATGGTTTAATTTCAGAATTATCCTTATTTTCTTTCCATGCTGGA
>DATEIH010000136.1:0-2013 GCA_035279165.1 Candidatus Nitrosocosmicus sp.
TTCGCGGCTCTAACCTGTTGCCTAAAAGACGGGACTTGTTATAGTGTCCATCTCGTTTTTCATCCTACCTCACTACGATGTCAAATCTTGTCTAATGTGCCCGTCCTAGAAGGACTAGTTCTCTCTCAGAGATAACAAGGATGGTATGGATCTAAGAGAAACACTTACACATCAGGTGGATTCTATTTAATCTTGAATCGTATCCCCACGTGCCCAAACTAAATGATATTATGTATGGTAATAAAAAAGACCTTAATAAATGCGTAATATTTTGAGAAAAAATTTGTTTGATGTTATTTTATCCACTTCACAATTGCCTATCAAATTCCCCAGTTATTACTTTTGATTCAGGAGAAAGAAGCTTTGCCCATTCTTCATACCCTTGTTGACATTCCTTATCGTTTGACATTTTATCTACAAATTCATCTCTATGTTTCTTATCTTTATATGACATAATAGTTATCCATACATCTTCGTCATCTGGACTAGCTGAAACTGATTTAGAAATGTTCTCGAATCCTTCCCAACTGGTTTTTACTGCAAGTCGAAATAACTCATAATGTATTTCATCTTTTTCAAACATTTCAGACGACTTTTTTTCAAGTGCTGTTAATGCTTCGTAATTACTTTTCGGTGATCGAGCGATCATAAATTCTGAATAACTATAATTTTTGTTATTGTCTTGTTGATTGTTCATATTATGTTTCAGAATTACTCTAGATTGAATAAATAAAAAGGATAACTCCCCAAGGGGAGGTTTATTAATAAGAAAAAAAGTTGTTAATTACTCTGCCAAAACCAAAGCGTAATAAAATGGAATTATATCATGATATACTCAAAGGTATTGTGGATGAGCTAGTTGACAATGAGGGTGGTAACGACAATACTATAGTAAAACCAACTCGAGTACAGCTTAGGAGCAATCTTGCATATGATAAACTTGTCAAGTATCTTAATGAATTAGAGAGCAATAAAATGATAATAAAGGATCCACTTCAAATAACTCCAAAAGGTAGAGACTTTTTAAGGGATTTTGACCGAATTGCTTCCTTTTTGATAGAAATGGGTATAAGATACTTTGATTCATCGACAGTAGTGGGGTTGAGAAATCAATAATGGATATGCATAATGACAATGATAGTGAAATTTATCACCCACTAACATTTGTTGACCAATTGGAAAAAAACAGGCATATAGTGTTATTATATGATAACCAAAAATATGCCTATTGGATAATAGCTAGGTATTTTTTAAATGGCCTCACCAAGTGTGAGTCATGTATTTTCTTTACTTCAGATAATCCAGATGAAATAGAAAATAGATTAAACAAGGAAGGTATTGATGTAAGATACTACAAAAATAATAACTTGTTACGTATCTATATCATTGAAAGGTCAGACTATAATAAACGAGAAACTTTGAGCACGCTTAGACATATAAGAAAAGATGCCACCATCGGAATGAAACCCCCATTTAGATTTGCAGGAAGAACGATAACAGATACGGAAACAAAGGAGGGAATGAAGCTAGGCATTGTTTTAGAAGCAGTTGGGCATGAAAATTTCGATAGTTTTGATAATTCACAAATGTGTTTTTATGATATCTCTAAAATAGAAAAATCGAAGAAATCTAGGTGGATCCATGATCTTTTGAAAGCTCATCACTGTGTTATCTACGCAACAGAACCTAATAAAGCAGTAGCATTTGATACTAATCTACTTGATGATGAAGGATAGTGAAGAAAGTTAATGGCTGAGGTGCCACAGTCAAAACTTTTAAAATAGCCTGTATTGGGATTGCATTCAACCTTGAACCGTATGCCCACGCGTCCAAACTAAATAATCTCTTATCGGGTAATGATAATATTGTAATTAACAGGGATTTGAGCCCTTCTCCAAACGTTGGGGCCGAATTGATTCTAGATTCTATTCTGCTTTGAATAATCTTTACATGGATCTATTAAATAGGACTGTCCATGTGGAAAAGTATAAAATATGTATATATTCATTCCTT
>DATEIH010000137.1:0-3693 GCA_035279165.1 Candidatus Nitrosocosmicus sp.
GGTTATTTCTTGCTCGAATTTTTTCCACGTCAAAAGATGATTGTTGTTGTGCTTGTTGGGCATTGTGACTCTGATTTTCTAAATTTTTTTTAGTTCTGCTGATGTAATCCTCATTTTCTTCTCCATCATCTGTGAAGGGCTTTGAAAAATATATAGTTCTTTTCTCATGGACGACAATATTTTTTTGGCTCAATTGATCTTTTACTCGATTGCTTCGGATGTGGACCTCAGTATTGTTATTGTTATTGTTATTGTTACTAATATCAGGTCTAAGTTTGTTACTATTTAGCCTGTCGTCTGACCCTTTCAATTTGTTTATTCTCTAATTTCAAATCTGTCTTCCCTTTTATCCAGTATTGGTGGGGAACTAAACCTTAAATATTCAAATAATAACTCCGATGAAGTTGCCAAAAGTTCTTCGTTATTATATTCATTACCGTTCCATGAGCCTTCGAACTGAATATATTCAAGATTCTTGTTAATCTCATTTTGGTGGGCTTTTTGAACAAAGTAATCTTGTTCATGTCTTATTTTATCAACTACACCTTTTAATGTATTTGATATCACTGGAAGATGTCTCAACTGATCTGCATATAAGAACGAAGTAGCCGTTGACTCTTTTGTTAAATTTGTTCCCTCTGACATGTATACCGATTGAGCTGATGCTTGTTGTTGTTGTTGATATTGATTTTGAACTACCACAAATGACTTGTTCCTAAACTCATTTTTAATTGATATTAGGTCTTGGGGCCTGAAAAATTCGTTAAAAAAATGCAAGCATATCTCTTGAATTACTTCATTGATTACATTATTTAGAAAAATTGTCTTATTTTCTGTCGTATCTTCTATTTCATCAAGTTCAAACTTTGAAGATTGGAATATACATTGTAAATCTGAGAATCTTGGTATTGTTTTAACTTTATTTACTAAAGAACGAACCCTCTCCACTTCGCCGATCATTGCTTCAAGGGAATGTATTGTTGACCGGACACTGACTCCTCTATCACTATTGATATCCGGATGATTTCTAATCCTTTGGAAAATTCTAGTTATTGTTTTTAACATAAATACTGGCAAAAAAGTTTGGTCTCTGTTTAACATATCCATTTCCTGTACCAAAATTAGAGTTTCATCGTCAATAGTATTTGGATAATGCGTCTCAATATGGCTCTTCAGGCGATCAGCTAATGGTTCTATTATTTTTCCTGAGTGAGTGTAATCTATCGGATTTGCCGTTGCGATGATTTTTACATCGGGCTTGAAAAATACTGGATAAGCGCCGGTGGTAAATCTTCCTTCTTGTAGTACGCTAAGCAACGTAACTTGTTTCCGAGGATCTAAAACTGGTAACTCGTCAAGACATAAGATACCATACCTTGCTTGGAGTAAATATCCAGGAGAATATGAATCAATATCAAAAACTTCAATACCTTTTTTTATGATTTTAACAACATCAATCTGGCCCACCAAGTCTTTAACAGAGATGTCGGGAGTTGCCAGTATGTACCTGTACCTCTGTTTACCGTCTAGCCATTTTATTTTGGTGTCTAAACCATTATTTTTGATTATTTCTTCACAATCCTTTGAAACGTAAAATTCTGGAAGTAACTTGTCGATGGCATTGCCGTTTAATAGTTCGACGAGATGAGTAGAAGGCATTTCAGTCGGAATATCATTTGTCAAAGTCCCTTCCACAATCGGGATTGGCGACAAGAGATTCTCCGAAATTAATTCAGCAAGTTTGGTTTTTCCTTGACCGATGTGGCCTACAAACAAAATGTCATGTCCGGCCAAAAGTGCTCTCTTTATGGCTGGGATAACCGTATCATCAAAACCAATAATTCCTGTGAATGGATTTTCCTTATTCTTAATTTTGGTAATGAGGTTTTGTCTTAGTTGATTCTTTACTGGTTGATACTTGTAATTGATTTCTAAAAGGTCTCTTAGGGTCTTTATATCCTTATAGTTCTGTGGCACTCCGAAAAAAGTAGTCTGTTTAAAAGAGGGGGTGGTAGCATAAGAGGTTTTAACCAATTTTAGAATAGAATCTGCGCTAGACAATCTTTGTGTCAAATTAGTTCACATTTATTTAAAAATCTATGCAAATTGCTTGGCATCATTAGATTTCAGATTGATTAATTAATGGGCCCCTTTTTCCTTCTAGACCAGATTTTTTTGTATCTCATATACCAGAGTACAAGTATTATGAAACCTATTATGATGCCAAATAGAGAGTATACGTACAGGTTTGTCACCAAAAAGCAATATTTTCGGAGTTCATATGACTGTTGCATCAACTGCTGTTGAGATTGCGAATTTGGATCCTGTTGTTGTTCCTGTCCCTCTTCTTTCTGCGGCTGCTGTTGCTGCGGCTGTTGCTGCTGTTGTTGTTGCACCTCTACTCCTGGACTTACCAAATTATTATTGGGATCCGTCTTTCTATCTTCGTTAGAACTAGTGTCGAACTGAGGTAAAGAATTGATTTGAGTAATACAATTACTTCCTTCAATGTTTAATATTATTGCAAAAACTGAGAATATACAAATGAATAATGTAGAAATTTTTAGATAGTTGTCTTTCTTGATAAGGTAGTACGCCCTCCAAACCAATGATTTTTTCTAAAAGCTTATCCTATAAAAACCAAAATGTCCTATTGTCATACCTCTATCAATAATCTACCTCAAAAGTTGTATTCTATGAATTGGTGGCTATCGCTTTGTAATTGATAAAAGGATAATCTCAGTCGATCTACTATTATATGTTTTTGAATGGTTATTTCAATAGGTCCATTACCAACAAACGCATGGATTATAGAGTGAATCAAAGGCTGTAGCCTGGGTTCATAATCACATAAAGCAGAAAAATTTATCTATCTATCTGATATCAATATCTTTGCCTTTTATTTGAGATATGCAAATACTGTTGATTTTTTTAAAAGAGTATTAGGAGTTTAGGAAAACCTTTGCAACTGTAGTATTAGGAGTACTTGATATATCCACCTTAACTTTGCCCAAGTTTTCAAATAAGAGAATAAGAAATTCCTTGATAAACAGAGACCACACTTCTCCTAATTTATGTTGTATAACGTAAACGTGTTTTCCGTCTTCATCTATCCTGTGATCTGAATTAATTCCTATTACCTTCATATACTGTTCGAGTACCTCTAAGACTGAAAACAAGCTATAGTTTTTCTTTATAAGGAGCACAGAGTCTTTTAAAAAGTTAAAGGCTATTTGTGAAAGTTCTTTTACCAATGATTCCTTAAATTTTGATATATCGTCGATTCCATTTTCAGAACCTGTTTTGATTACTTGGTCCATCACACTCGACAATATTATCTTTGGGATTGGGATCATTCCAATTTTATTCTCATATCTTTCCCAGTTGGAATATCTACGCAGAATTTGATTAATAAGTACATTTAAGGATGTTTCTCTGTAATCGGCCTCAAATTGTAATTCTTCTATGACCGAACTTTCGAGTCTAAATGTTATGCTCCTGGTCTTACTTGGTTTATTCTCATATGCTTCATTCTCTTTCAATTCTATTGTAAATCCTTATATCATAAATGTAAATTTGTTATTATGTCTTTTATGTTGTAAATAGAAACAACATCATTAGATAGCCGGGGTTAACAATTGGTGTTTAACGACCAAATTCGGTTTGTGAGCATCATTTAAAAGACTAGAAAAT
>DATEIH010000138.1:0-3910 GCA_035279165.1 Candidatus Nitrosocosmicus sp.
GGTTCAAAGTATAGATTGAATGGCTTAAATTTATTGTCCTCAGAAGTATATACTATATTAATGCCCATATCTACTTAACTTGAGTCCTCCTTTATCTATATAAACTACAACTTGATTGAGTCATTTTATAATTTTATGATGGCCCCCCGTCGAAAACAACAGTTCAAGATTATTCAATGACCAATCTTAACACCATGTTTAAGATTTAAATATTATACAAATATCACAAGTAATGCACTATTTGCTTATTGTAGTCACATCTGTTTGACAAAATATAATCTATTCCGAGTATAGCACTCTTAGTACGACATATCAAAGATAAAAGTAATGAGTGACCATTTTTTGGGACCTTATAGAATTATCTGTATAATGTGATCAATTTTAGGTAATGTATCGCATAATATATAACAAAAGGTCTGAATAGTGTTCGTCAACCTTACTTTGGCGGCTTTGATTTTTCTTCTTAATGATTCTTATCTAGACATATCTTAATCATCTTGAGTTTTTCATCCTTTTTTTATTACTACACTTATAGGGACAGGGTCTTTGTTAATGATGAACTCATGAATATAGACGATCCTAATTCTAGATATTTTGAACATTCTATTATATCAAGAATCAATGAATTGATGTTGTCATTCACATACTAGACCAAATAAAAGAGAAACAGATTTAATAAAATATAAAAAAATTGTAAATATAGTAATTTACACAGACTTCTCTTTCTTTGTAGATGACTTTGATTTAGTTTTGGCTATAGTCTTTTTGACCACCGGTATATCGCTTGTTCCACTTTTTACAGGTGTTGCTTTGGTTGCTTTGGTTGCTTTTGTTGCGCTTTTTACAGGTGTTGCTTTGGTTGCTTTGGTTGCTTTGGTTGCTTTGGTTGCTTTCTGTTTATTATCCAATAATCAATCTATTATAGGGTATTAAATAAATTTATTGGCTCTAATTTGAATTGAAATACAATTAAGATATAGTAACGATCTCAAAATCTAATATTTTGTCACTAGAATATTGACCATGAAGTCTAAATCCTAAACTTTTGATTATGACGAAACCTATAAGAGGAAAATTGTTAACAAATCTAATTAATTAATCAGATAAGTAATCGAAAGATGATCCCCCGAATTTTAGTTATTTCCAAAAAAATAACAAGTATGATGATTAAATCAGGTCTGTCTAGGTTTATCTACGGATACAAACATAGATCATACTGTCAAAATCAAAAATTTGCCGAAGTAACATAATAATATTTGTTCATAGATATCAGTAGAAATATTGCAGTAGGCTGAATTTGATAAAATGACTAGTCAAAATTGGTGTAAGATTACAGTAAACCATTATTTGTCGATAAAACAATTTCAAATATATCAAAAGGTTTAAGATTAATAACTTCAGATTTAATTCTTACCTGTGTAATACCATGAATTATTAAAACCTAAAAATTAGATTGGAATGTAATTTTGAGCAACAATTACTTGAATACTCTATCTTGGTTAAAAAAACAGTAATTAATCTAGCATAAGTATTATACTTATTACTATGGAGATCTTTGACTTTATACACTTCATTGAGGGAATGGATTACTTAGCGATATTTCTTTTGACATTTATTTCTGCGGTGCTAATTTTTGTTCCCATTCCCTATTTTCCTATTTTAATGACAGCAGTTTTAGTCACGGATTTAGATCCAAATTTAATAATTTTATTTGGTGCACTTGGAGCCGTAACTGCTAAATCAATTATATATATGATTAGCTATTATGGAACAAACATTGGTAATTTAAAAAGAAACTTTAATTCAGCGGATTATCCAGAAACATATAGAGTCCTAAGAAAATATGGAGGTTTAACAATATTTCTGGCAGGTATTACACCCATACCGGACAATATTATTTTTATTCCATTTGGAATGTACAGATATAATCCTCTAAAATTCATCTTGATCACATTTTCTTCCAAAATGCTATTGAACGTAATAGTTGTGTGGGGAACAATAATTATTGGCAAACCAATAATAGGAAATTTTTCTGAAATGTCTTTAGATATTAATACATTAATTGTAGCGGTGGTAATATCAATAGTCGTATTTAGTATTTTATTCATATTCTTCTTAAAGATTAAATGGGCTGTTTTTCTTGAAAGATTTTTTGTAAAAATAAGATCGTTGAGAAAAAATAGAAATAGGATTTCATAGTGACGCTTATCATATACAGACTCACATATTAAGCTGGGGCAAGATTATTATGAAAACTAATTAAATACTGATATATGATTACTTTTAATTATTCAAATGTAAATGAGGTCTCAAAAGCTGATATTGTTATAATTGGCGTACCTGATGAATCTAAATCCCACGCGAAAAGGAAGGGCACAATAAAGGGTCCAGATATTCTTCGAAGATCATCTAACGAATATAACTTTTTTGAGAGAGGAGGAAAAACTATTCCTATTTGTCCAATGCGTGGAGTGATAGATGGAAAATGTATTTATGATTACGGAAATGTTAGGAGAGAAAACTTGTATCGACTAATCTTTGAGCTAGTTTCCTCAAATAAAATTCCTATCGTCATAGGAGGAGATCACTCTATTACTACTGTTATATTGCATGCAATAGGGGACTATATTGGTAAGACAGGACTAGTGTATTTTGATGCTCATCCTGACTTTGTTTCAACTACAAATGACTATTACGGTTCCGTATTGCATGACGCTTCAAGATGGATAGATTTTAACGAAAGTATTTTGATAGGAACGCGTTCGGCTGAGCCAGAAGAATTAGAAAATGCTTTCAAAGTAGGATTAGACATTGTTACACCTTTAGATATAAATGAATTCGGAATTGCGAAAATCATCGATAAGGTGAAAACAAAAAGTAACAAAGGTAAGAAGTATATTTCCATCGATCTTGATTGTTTGGACCCAGCCTTTGCTCCGGGAGTTTCAGTCCCCTCAGCAGGAGGTCTATCAAGTATTGATTTGATAACTCTGATTAAGGTGGCAGTTGATTCAGGTATTCTTGGTCTTGATATAGTAGAACTCTTACCGGAATTTGATATCAATAACGCAACTTCAATTCTGGCTTCTAGAATCTTGCTTGAATCGATTGCTTCAATTGATCTGGCTCAATGCTAAACTCTTATTGTTTCTAAAAATTAATACTAGATATTTAATTAATAATAACCTATTTTTCTAACTAATGTAAGTTAGAGTTCTACTATAACATTTCAGATAAGATAATTTGTTATAAAATAGGTATGATCATATAGATAGAAAAGTTAACCAAATTATATAAGCAAGTTATCCCTGTTTTGATCTAAAATGTCAAAGACAATATTAGAATTTCCTCCAGGACCATCATCAAAATTTTCCCTAAGATTACTAAGTCGATTGTCAAAAGATCCAATCAAAACTTTGAGTAATTTTGCACAAAGTTATGGAGAGATCACTCACTTTAAAATTGGTATTGGTCATGTATATTTAATAAATAATCCAGATTACATTGAAAAGATTTTGATCTATAATCATAAAAATTTTAGAAAAGGTAAAAGGTTACAAACAGCCAAAAGATTGTTGGGCGAAGGCTTAGTAACAAGTGAGGGTGAGAAGCATGATAGTCAAAGAAAAATAATTCACCCGTTGTTTTTACCGAAGAGAATTGCTTCTTATGGTCAAATCGTTGTAGACAAGACATCCTTGATGTGCAAAGAATGGGAAGATGGCCGCATAATGGATATCCACAAAGAAATGATGAACGTTACTCTAAGAATAATTTGTAAATCCATTATGAACTATGAAATTGATTCCGAAGAGGCATCTAAATTTTCGTCTGCATTAGAAGTTTCAAAGAAATACTTTAAACGCCTTCAACATCCAATAGGACACATTTTGGATCATTTTGAAATTCT